>CAYJIQ010000203.1:3057-3906 GCA_964370275.1 uncultured Christensenellaceae bacterium | reverse complement strand
ATCGACGTAACATGCGAGACGTGCCCGCATTATTTTTCAGCAACGGACGAGCTCATTGAAAAATACGGTGCTCTTGCAAAGGTAAGCCCGCCACTTAGAACAAAAAGCGATGTAGAGGCGATAAAAAATGCGCTTGCAGATGGCACGATAGACTGCATAGCCACAGATCACGCACCTCACACGATGGAAGAAAAGGCGATGGGGATGACGAAAGCTCCTTGCGGGCTTAGCGGTTTTGAAACTGCATTCTCGCTTACATACAAACTTGTTGAAGATGGGGTTATTTCTCATGAAGAGATGGTGAGGCTCACCTCGGTAACTCCCGCAAAGTTGCTTGGAATCGAAGGTGGCGTGATCAAAAAAGGCGCTCCGGCAGACCTGATTCTGTTTGATCCGAATGCCGAATACGAACTGGATGAAATGGTTTCAAAGGGCAAAAACACGCCGTTTAAAGGTAAAAAATTGAGAGGAAAAATAATGTACACATTTGTTGATGGGAAATTGGTGTACAGAGGATGACTATGAAGAGGATAATTGTACTATTTACAGCGACATTATTCATATTTGCGGTAGGTTGTTCAGTGCCGGCTGCGGTGGAAGTTCCGGTAATTCCCACTCAAATTGAGATGAAACCCGAACCGACGCTCACTCCTTCGCCCAGCCCCGAGCCAACTCCGATAAGTGAGCAGGCGCTTCAAGAGGCAGAGGTCATGGTGCTCGAAGCATTTTACGAACAGTTTAAACCGGACTTGCGCGAATATGTTTATGAGCCGACGGAAGAGCAAATTTTTGATTATACTAACTATCTGACGGACGAAGAGCAGATTAGTACAGCAAGACAAGCGGCCG
>CAYJIQ010000203.1:0-3047 GCA_964370275.1 uncultured Christensenellaceae bacterium | reverse complement strand
AGAGCAAAGCTTGAAGCAGAAGAAACTCTCGAGATACCGATTGTACTTACGGCGGACTTAGAGCCTCTGGAATGGAAGTACATGGCTGCATACCTATTTTCGCCCACAACCGAAACCAACGGAAACTCAATTGCAAAAGGCGCAGTTTTTGAAATAGACCTAGATGAGACGGGCAATTTAAAAGTAACGGGGAAGTTTGACTACGGAACATTTACAACGGCGTATTTAGCCGAATTTGGACAGGAAGCACAGGACGGTTTTGGAACTTACAGCTATCTTCAAACTGTCTTTGACGACGAAGGAGAGGTCAAAGAATACGAACTTCCTTCGCTACCCGAAACTCTCGTATATCCCGTTCCGGGTCGAATAGACTTGCGTGACGGATGGTATGACTCAAGAGACAGTGGAAATAGATTTCACACCGGAATGGACATAAGAGCGCCTGAAGGGACGGACATAGTATCCTGCTCTGCGGGAACTGTCGAGAAAGTTCTTTACAACGACAGAGCGGGAAACTACGTACAGATAATAGATAACTACGGCAATAGATTTTTACTGCCATATGGTCGAACTCACCGATTTTCTTAAACCCGGAGATAAGGTTGAAGCGGGAGAGCACATCGGAGACGTGGGAAACACGGGAAACAGCGCTGCAAATCATCTGCACCTGACAATATACGATGCAAACGGATTTTTAGTAAATCCATATACTTATATAGTTGAAGCTGCAAATAACGAGTAATCGAAAGGAATGAAAATATGATTGACAAACTGATTGAAGGAATTAAACAAAAAAGATGTCCTGTATGTGTCGGGCTTGATACATTGCACAGCTATCTACCGCTTGAATTTAGGGAGGTGAAAAAGTCACTCAAATTTGCTTCGCAGGCAATTTATGACTTTAACAAAGAGATTATCGATGCAATTTACGATGTAGTGCCTTCGGTAAAAATTCAGTCTGCGTGCTACGAGATGTACGGTCATCACGGAGTTCATGCTATGGAGCGTACAATCAGATACGCAAAAAAACTAGGTCTCGTGACAATTGCGGATGTAAAAAGAAACGATATCGGCTCTACCGCAGCAGCATATTCAAAGGCATACCTAGGTGAAGTTGAAATCGGAGGGGAGTACATAGCTCCTTTTGATGCCGATTTTATTACGGTTACACCCTACCTCGGCTCGGACGGAATTGTTCCTTTTTTGGAAGATTGTAAAAAGTACAACAAGGGAATTTTTGTGCTCGTAAAGACATCAAACCCTTCGGGAGGCGAAATTCAAAACTTAAAAGTTGCAAGGCGCATGGTATATAACAGAGTTGCGGATTTAGTTCAAAAATGGGGTAGTGATATGATTGGAGAATACGACTACTCGGATGTAGGAGCTGTTGTCGGCGCGACATACCCCGAAGAAGCCGAAAAACTCAGAAAAAAATATAAAAAGACGTTTTTCCTAATACCCGGATACGGTGCACAGGGTGCAAATGCCGATGATGTAGTAGGTAACTTTGATAGACACGGCCTTGGCGGAGTTGTAAATAATTCCAGAGGTGTTTTGCTCGCTTATAAAAAACACACTAACTTGTCCTTCCAAGAAGCGGCAAGAAAAGCAGTCATAGACATGAAAGAAGATATACTCGGTGCGTTTGAACGCAAGGGTTTATTATTGTAATTTTTAGTATTGTAATTTAAGGAAGGAAAAAAATGGCTTTTTTAACTTTAGAAGACGGACAAGTTTTTGAAGGTATCGGGTTTGGCGCGATAGGCGACGTCCCCGGCGAAGTTGTGTTTAACACGAGCATGACAGGATATCAGGAGATTCTCACAGACCCATCGTATTGTGGACAAATCGTAACTATGACATATCCGATAGTCGGAAACTACGGTGTAAACGAGAAGGATTTTGAATCAGACAGCCCCAAGGTAAACGGATTTATCGTGCGTGAATATTGCGAATTTCCAAATAACTGGATGTGCGAAAAATCACTTGATGAGTTTTTAAAACATCACGGAATTACTGCGCTTAGCGGAATTGACACGAGGGCACTAACAAGGAGCATTCGAGACAAGGGAGCGATGCGTGGGATTATTACGCAAAATATCGCAACAGACGAACAGATTGCACAGATGAAAGCCTACGTGAAAAGCCATCCCGTAGACGAAATGACGTGCAAGGAAACCTACACGATGGGAGAAGGCGGAAAATATAATGTCGCAGTGCTGGACTTTGGGTTGAAACGAAACATACTGTATTCTCTGATTGACAGAGGTTGCAACCTTACCATATATCCCGCAAGAACTTCGCCTGAAGTTATTTTAAACGGAAATTATGATGGGGTTATGCTCACAAACGGCCCCGGAGACCCGAAAGAAAATGAAGAAGTTATTGAAAACATAAAACAGATTTTCGGAAAACTTCCCATGTTTGGAATTTGCCTTGGACATCAGCTTATCGCTCTTGCCGCAGGTGCAGATTCACAGAAGCTCAAATTCGGACACAGAGGTGCAAACCACCCCGTTAAAGATTTGGCAAAAGATCATACGTTTATTACATCGCAAAACCACGGCTATGCCATAAAAAACGACGGCATTCCCGCAGGTGCGATTATTACTCATATAAGCATGAACGATAAAACAGTCGAAGGCATTGAATACGAAGACGGCATAACGTTTAGCGTGAGGCCTCGAGTGGACCTACGGACAGTGCTTATCTTTTTGATGACTTTATCAAGAGAATGGAGGTTAAATAATGCCACTAAATCGCAGTATAAAAAAAGTTTTGGTTGTGGGTAGCGGCCCGATTATCATAGGACAGGCGGCAGAGTTTGACTATGCCGGAACGCAGGCATGTCGTGCCCTTCGCGAAGAGGGAATTGAGGTTGTGCTTGTAAACTCTAATCCGGCGACGATAATGACCGATATGGAAATGGCAGATAAGCTATACATCGAACCGCTTACAACAGGGGTATTAAAAAACATAATTATCAAAGAGCAGCCCGATTCGATGCTTGCAACCCTTGGAGGACAGACAGGCCTTAATCTCGCAAT
>CAYJIQ010000202.1:0-3912 GCA_964370275.1 uncultured Christensenellaceae bacterium | reverse complement strand
AAAGTATACACCCAAACAGGCTTACGAAGTGTACGAAGAGATCAAAAACGCTAAGTAAATTAGCCCCAATAAAGTGCAAAAACAATCTGAGTTGAGAATATTTACTTAAAACAGTACTGTTACATTATTATGGAAGGAGGAAATAAAATGGCTGCAACATACATGCATATCGGTATTCCTATCACAAATCTCAAACCCGGCATGGCCTACAATGAAGGCGCAAAGTTTTGGTACAGCAATGTAGACGATTATGACCACAAAATTGAGTATCTGAAATTTGAAGAAGGCACTCCTTTTCCCGAGGTTTTGCATCGTAATCCCCATGTTGCTTACAAGGTGGATGACCTGCAAAAGTATATCGATGATGCGGACAGTATAATTTGTGGGCCCATGCAGGCCAACGAAAAAGGTGATGAACTTGCGTTTGTGTGGAAAGATGGTGCGATTTTAGAGTTGTACCAAGAGGCATAACGCAAGAAAATCATAGGAAAAAAATATTTTGGAGGAAAGAAAAATGAAAAAAACACTGATCTTGGTACTTTGTACAATTATGGCGCTGACCATGTTTGTGGCATGCGCACCCGCTGAAACACCTGCAGAAGCAGAATCGCCCGCTGCAGAGGCAACACCTGAAAACGCAGGATCTCCCGCGCAGGATTTGGAAGAATCAGAAGCACCGGCAGAGGGTGAAGAAGAAGCTGCAGAAGGCGAAAAAACTCTCTATAAAATGGGTCTTGCTATGAACAGCAGACAGGCTCCCGCTTTCCATGCATGGGCTGACTATCTTAAATTGAGACTTGAGTTTGAAGCAGAAGAACGCGGTTATGAGTTAGAGTTCATAGAACTTAACGCAGACAACGACGTTACAAAGCAGGCAAATGATATCAAAGACTTGATTGCACAGGATTGCGATGTAATCTTTGCACCGGCTCTGGATTCTCAAGCAATTCTTCAGTCCGTTGAAGAAGTACACGAAGCAGGCAAAATTTTCGTTTCATACTGCCGTGAAGTTTCTCCCGATGCAACGGGCGCTCAGGTTCCTGATTTAACAGTTAACTTCAGCTCGGAAGAGCAGGCATATGTCGGCGTTATCGAGATGTTCAAAATTATGGAAGCTGACGGCGTTACTCCCACTAAACTTATCGACGTATACGGCGATACAACAGACGAAAATGCACACAACAGAGAAGCAGGTCTAAGAAGAGCATTAGAAGATGCAGGCTATGGCGATCTTGAAGTAATCACAGTTGACTGCGGACGTTGGGAACCTGACGTTGCTATGCAGAACTTAGAGCCCGTTCTTGCGGCACACCCCGATGCAAACTGCATGTACACATCCTCTGACTTCCTTCTCTCAGGAATTCAGACAGCTATGGAAAATGCTGACATGTGGTACCCAAGAGGCGAAGAAGGCCACGTTTATTTAGCGGGTTCTGACATGTTCGCTGTAGGTATTGATGCTCTCGTATCAAAGCACATGGACACAGGCGTTGACCAAGGTTGCTACAACTTCGCAGTTCAAGCGGCAGCAGGCGCATTTGATCTTTTAGAAGGCAAAGAAGTTGAAGCATATCAGCTAGTTCTCGGAACAGTCGCAACAAACGACACTATCGAAGAAATTCTGGCAACTATTCCGCTGTGGGGTAACGATTACAGATAAATTCTGTAGTACAACATATTAAAAATTCAATTTAGCAAGAGGCGAGCTAATCCCTCGCTTCTTGTTAATATTAACAAGAAATTATTCGGATGGAGGAGGAAAAAGGCTGTGTCAGACAAATTAAAGCAAGTAGCTAAAAAAAACAAACAGCTTTTAAGCATGTTAGGCGCAATTGCAGTCATGTTTGTTGTATTGTCGCTTACAGTAGATGATTTCATGTCATATGAAAACATTACAAATCTTCTGGCTCAGACGGCTCCCATAGCAATTATGGCATCGGGTGTCACGTTTGTGCTTGTAATTGGCGGGATGGATATTTCAAGTCCGTCCGTAATGGCGGCTTCCGCCGTCGTCGGCGTTTTTTTCATGACGCAAACGGGCAATCTATTCATTGGAACAATCCTCATAGTGGGTGTTGCGATGGTTTTCGGTTTGATAAACGGACTGGCAATTTCTAAGCTTAAGATGGTTCCGCTTGTCGTTACGCTTTCTATGATGACTATTGCGACCGGATTGGCTACTATAATTAACGGATCGACAGGTCTACCCCTTTTGCCCGATACATATACAGATTTCTTTAACCAATACACGGTAATAGCTATGCTGATAATCATTCCGGGAATTTTAGATTTTATGCTTACAAAGACGGCATATGGCAGAAAACTTTATTACATAGGAAACAATCCACATGCGTCCAGAATTTCGGGAATAAACAACGACAAAAACATGATAACAGCGTACGTTATCTGTTCGGCTTGTGCGGGCGTTGCTGGAATTATCAATACATCATCGCTTGCTACGGCAAGAGCCAGCATGGGGCCGCAGTCTCAGATACTTGATATTATAAGTGCGGCGGTTATTGGCGGAGTTTCGGTTGACGGAGGCAAAGGAAGGGTCAGAGATGCTTGTTTTGGAGCGCTGCTCGTTGTCGGCGTCACCAACGTTATGAACATGCTTGGTATATCCGATTACATTACAATCCTAATTAAAGGAAGTATAATTATTATTGCAATGGGTGTAATTTCCCTAAGAACACACATTTCTTCAAAGAAGGGGGCAAAGTGATATGGGAGAAAAACTGTCTCTTGAGCTGAAGAATATCAGCAAAACTTTTCCGGGAGTTAAAGCCCTGACGGATATCTCTTTTTCAGCCAGCCCGGGTAAAGTGACCGGAATAGTAGGTGTAAACGGTGCGGGTAAATCTACCCTTATGAATATTCTCGGAGGTCTACTCAAACCCGATGCCGGCGGTGAAATCATAATCAACGGTGAGCAAGTAAAGATAAAAAATCCAAAAGATGCTGCAAAAGCAGGCGTTGCGTTTATCAGGCAGGAAGTTCACGCTTTTGACACGATGAACGTGTACGAAAACGTATTGTGTGCAGATTTTAACAAGTGGCGCAAGGGCAATTCACCATTTCTTGATCGCAAAGCGATGAAAGCCGAAGTTCAAAATCATCTGGATGCACTGGGTAGCCATATCGATGTAGAAGCACCCGTTCATACGCTGACAGTTGGCGAAAAGCAACTGCTTCAAATCGCAAGAGCGCTGAGCCAAGGCGGACAGATATTATTGTTTGACGAACCTACTGCTTCGCTATCTGATCATGAATCAGCAAAACTTTTTGAAATTATAAACAAGTTAAAAGCACAGGGATATATAATTTTTTATATCTCACATTTTCTGGATGAAATTTTCCTTCTGTGTGACAATGTATTTGTCCTGCGCGACGGAAATAAAGTGGGCGATGCGAATGTGAGCGACATGGACAAAGAGAAGCTTGTCGGCATGATGCTTGGGTACATGGTAGAGGGTAGCGCAAGAAGAGCTGCAAAACAGCACAGCGAAAGTGATGTGGTGTTTAGAGCAGAACATGTTTCGGGCACGAAATTTCCAAAAGATGTCGGATTTGAATTGCACAAGGGTGAAATTCTCGGTGTGTGGGGTATGCTCGGGTCGGGCAGAAGCGAACTGCTAAACACCATACTCGGAATTGACAAAATGACGGAAGGTAAACTGCATTACCGCCAAAACGATAAGCTTGAAGAAATTTCACACAAAGAGTTTTATAAGCATGTCGGCTACTTGACCGAGGGCAGACATTACGACGGACTTTTCCTTGATATGTCCATCGGAAAGAACATAACAAGTTCAGATTTAAGCAAATCTTCCTCGAAACTCTTGGGAGTACTAAATAACAAAAAGGAAAATGAAGAGGCGGCAACGTTGATGAAACAGGTAAATGTTAAAG
>CAYJIQ010000201.1:0-3919 GCA_964370275.1 uncultured Christensenellaceae bacterium | reverse complement strand
TTGATGTTGTCTGTGACGGTGGGAAAGTCGGGTGATAAAAGCAGTGAAATTCCCATACTTGGGGTGCTCATGTCTGAAAGTTCCCAACCTTGCGGGACTTTAAAAGAAATTCCAAAGCCTGTGTAGACATTTCCATTTAAGGTCGGTTCGCCGGATGTTGCTTCTGTTGCTTCGGGAGCTTCTGTTGCCTCGGGAGCTTCTGTTGCCTCGGGAGCTTCTGTTGCTTCGGGCGTCTGAGTCGCCTCGGGGGTTGATGTTGATACGGGTTCTTCGACAGTTACTGTAATGCACGACGTCAAAACAAACATCGTTGCAATAAGCAAACAAATAATTTTCTTCATATTCTCTTCCTTCGTTTCGCTGAATTTGGTGCATGGATTTGCACAACAGATACTATAATAATACATCCAAACGGCAATAAAGTCAAACACTAAACATCCGAGATATGGAAATCAATTCTCAGGTCAAGTCCGTGAGCTTAGCCCACACATGAGAGATGAAATCAAGCCCCTGGGCTTAGTCCACACCCGCCCGGGGATTTGCAATCTGGAAGACAAGCTGTCGTTTTGTCAAAAATTAATATATTTTCCGTCGACTTTTTCTGCGTTTTGTCTAAGCACATCAGTCGATTTTAATGAGTAATGTCAAAAATTGATTTGAGCGCGGTTGGAGGCTTTGTTAGCTATTGAGTAAGTTCAAAAGATTGCAAAGACTCTTCAAACTCATCTTCGTGAATTACGCCTATGTCGCTGTACGAAAGAAGATATGTGTAGTCCTGCGCAACATAGTAACAATTAGTAAGTTGCATGGTTATGGGAGCGGCAGGGGTGGTAAGGTCTGTGACCAAATATGTGTAAATTATCGCATCCACTCCGTTAATTTTCTCATACCGCATATCAAACTGTTCAAATTCAAAATGTCCCGAGCCGTATATTGAAAGGTAGTAATCAACAAGTGCTTGAGTGTCCTCAAAGTCTTCAATTTCCGCGTTCGTCATAGTAAAGGGAAGTTCCATATAGTATATGCTTGAATAGTCTATGTCGTCATTTTGTGGAACAAAAGCTTCCCAAAATTCATCGTAGTGCCAATTTTCGGGAAGAGTAAATTTAAAGCCGTTTCCTTCAAAACCATCGACGGATAGGTTTATAGGCTCGTCCGTCTCCTGCACATCTATAATCTCGGGGTCAAAGGAAATCGTATTTAGGATGTTTGCATAGTATGAAGAGGAAGTTCCGCTCACATCCGAGCAGAAAATGTGTAACAGTTCGTCGCCGATATCGAAGTATTGCATATATAAATCGTAGATTAAGTCGGGAGACATTATAACAAAAGACGCATCAACAACCGGAACTGAGTCAATTTCGTACTTCTCAAAAAAATCGGGATGAACGGACGGCTGATAGTCTTCGGGGGATCCGGACAGGATATTTTCGACGTGTACGGTCAAGATATTTTCGTTAAGAGATTCGTACAACCCTTCATACGATGGAATGAGGGAAATGTTGATGTTGTCCGTGTTGTCCGGGTAGTCGGGGGGGACGATAATAGTGTTTAAATCGGCGGGAATTTCGTAAATCGACCAGTCCTCGGGGACTTGAAAAGATACGCCGTAACCGTAAAAAATTCCATCTTTAATAATGGGAGCAGTAGAATCCTCGCTGCTCGGCTGTGTTGTCGGCTGTATCGTCGGCTCTTGGGTAGGTGCTTCGGTCGGCTGTGCGGTTGGGGTCGAGGCTGAGGGTGTGGGCGACTCGGCAACTTTAATCGTTATGCACGAGGTAAGCAACAACAGAGTAACAAAAACAGAGCATACAATTTTTTTCATAATCTTCACCCGCTAAATAATATTTGTCCGGAAAAAAATATAATATGGAACTTGTAAACTATAGGAATTTTTAAGGGCAGGATAAAACTATATGTGCCCTTATGTAAACTTTAGATGTTCTGTTGAAGCAAGGGGGGATGCCGACTTGCCTTCGAAGTAACAAATCGTGTTCTTGCCTCTGTTTTTTGCCTGATACAATGCGATGTCGGCATTTCGGTACAGAGCCTCAAAGCTGGGGCTATACTCGTCGTATATTGCTATTCCAATGCTTGCCGAAAGTTGAACCGTGCTCGAATCTCTGGTATATTTGCGGTTGAACCGCTCGAGAATTTCCTTAGACTTTGCAGTGATAATTGAACGTTCGCCGTAGTTTTTCATAAGAATAAAGAATTCGTCTCCGCCGATTCTGCCAACAATGTCGTTTTTTCTGAAGATCGACTTTAGTTCGCCTGCGAGCTGTGCGAGAACCATGTCTCCGCTTAAATGCCCGAATGTATCGTTTATTCCCTTAAAGTTGTCTACGTCTACTATAATCAGCGCAAAGTGAGAGTCGCAAAGTCTACGCTTTGAGAGCGTCTCGGAGATTAGGGATTCGGTTGTGGCTTTGTTATACAGCCCTGTAAGCTGGTCGAGCTGCGCCTGTTCGGAAAGTTCTTTTATCTTTATAAACTGGCCTGTAATGTCGACAAGCTTTCCTATTGCGCGAACGGGCTTGCCCTGTGAATCGCATACCACGTCGTATCTGGACAGATACCAAACGTCCTCGCCTGTTGGGAGGTATAGGTGAAGCTCCTCTTCGTGTCTTCCCTCTGTCTTGCTAATAAATCTGTTTTTGTAGAGATGTAGGCAGTCGTCGGCGACAAGTCCGCGCTCGATAATTGCCTCGGGATAGTTAGGGATGATGCTGTCAATTCCAAACCTATCCGAGAATGTCTTTGAATAGTGCATCGTGCTCGTTGTTATGTCAAAGTCAAAGTAGGAATTCTCGATAAAGTTTTCGGCAATTTCGGCAAATGAATTTTCAGCCTTGATAAGCGCGATGCTTTCTTTGTATTCGGTAAAATCAAACATGCTTAGTGCGGCACAGCATCTTTCGTTATAGATAAAAACTCTGCAGTTTGCAAAAAACCAAAGTTCATCTCCTTTTTTGCTCATAAGTTTAATTACAACGCTAAATGGCTTTGTTGTCGAAGAGATTCTGTTCATCTCTATGGTTTTGCGAACTTCAAAGTTGCCCTCGCCGATGTATTTATCTATATCATCGGAAAATTTATCGTAAAATTCGTCTCGTGTATAGCCAATCATGTCAAAAAACATGTCGTTTGCGGCAAGGACTTTCGGGTCTTGCCCGGTACTGATTAAAACCATTCCGCTCGCCATGCTTTCGTTTAACAAGCTGAGGTCGTGAAATTCAGGTATAGATTGGTTCGTGCTCATTGATACTCCTCTAAATTAAAGCTTTTTCGTCACTTTTGTATTGTCGTGACCTAATTACCTGTAACTAAATGGAAACAGGAAGCGTACTTCTTCTTAAAATATACTATGTACATATTATATCATCAGACAGAAAAAAATGCAACATTCGGAAAAATATTTATTTTTGTAAAAGATGTAATGAAAATGTTAAAAATTTATAAACAGGTTACATGCAATAGGATAATGTGGTATAATCTGTCTAAAGAATAAACGTAGAAGCTGCCGTTTACTAGGTGAATTATGTGGGAATGATAGATAACAGTATAAGTTGGCAGAAAAGTTAGGGAGAATTATATGACAACCAAAAAAAAGACAGTACTTATTTCTTTAATCGTATTGGGTGTGATAGCCGCGGTGCTCATCACGTTTTATTTCATCGATGCTGACCAAAAGCACAAGGCAGAGATGGAAAGACAGGAAAAGGTCGTGGACACAATTAGCAGTTCACAGACAATTCACGAAGGAATTACTATCGACGGAATTGATGTTGGCGGAATGACCACAGCTCAAGCGGCAACCGCGCTAAAAGCAAGAGAAGAAGAGATATTGTCCGAATTGAGCATAGACGCTTTATACGCAGGACAGACCTTCACGTTTGACGAGCAATATGCGACGCTT
>CAYJIQ010000200.1:0-4011 GCA_964370275.1 uncultured Christensenellaceae bacterium | reverse complement strand
CTTAGCACAGCTCTAATTTCAAAAGTCGGCGACGACGTATTTGGCGAAGTTTTGAGAAACACCGTTGACAAAAACGGAGTTAATTCAGAGGGAATCGTCGTGTCCCAGGCGCATCCCACAACTCTTGCCTTTGTTTCACTCGATTCCAAAGGGGACAGAAGCTTTAGTTTTTACAGGCACGAGACGGCCGACGTTATGCTCACCGCCGAAGAGGTCAACTACGACCTAATCGAAAGTTCGAGGATGTTTCACTTCGGCTCGGTAGCGATGTCCACCGAACCTTCAAGAGCTGCAAACTTTGCCGCGGCGAAATTCGCCAAGGAAAACGGCATTCCCGTTTCTTTCGACCCTAATTTGCGTATTCCGCTTTGGAACGACCTAGCAGAAGCAAAACGCGTTATATTACAGGCGATGGAATATGCAGATTACGTAAAACTAAGCGACTATGAACTTGCATTTTTGACCGAAACGGCGGATATCGCTACAGGCGTTCATGTCCTGCGTTCACTGTTCAAGTTTAAATTTTTGTGCATTACTATGGGCGAAAAGGGCTGTGCTTTTGCTTCCGCCCAGGGAGACTTCACCTCTCAGGGCTACCCTGTCGACTGCGTAGACACAACAGGCGCAGGCGATGCTTTTTACGGATGCCTGCTTAGCCAGCTTATCGGAAAAGAGATTAATGATTTTTCCTTTGAAGAGCTTTGCAACGCTATGCGCTTTGCAAATGCAGCAGGTGCGCTTGCTACTCTCGGATACGGAGCAATTCCCTCACTGCCCACGGTAGAACAGATAAGGGAATTTTTCGAGGCGAACGTCCTTCCTGTCGAATCAAAACTATACTAACTGTAGCAGCCCCGAAAGGTCTGAAACATAGTCGTTTAGGGCGGAGATCCTCTCCATCCCCGACATAGAGACAAATTCACGGTTTAACTTGCAAAGTTCTTTGAGCTTTGAACTGTCCGCGCTTTTCACATAAGTTTTTGAACAAGCCCCTTTTGAAATATCGAGAAGGTTTGACAAAAGCTGCTCGGCGTCTACGCCCAGAAGTGAGAGGTTTGCTGCGAGTTCGCTTATAATCGTGGAGATGTCTCTTTTTTTGTACCCTCTTGAGCTTTCATACGGGTTTACGAAGCCAACGCCCGCATCGGAGAGCTCGTTCATAATTTCTCTAACAAGCTTTTCGCTGTTTTTCAAGACACTCCTATACTTGTTTTGATATCTGAGCATCTCCTTTTTGTCCCCCTGCGCCATTTCAAATGCAATTTTTCGCACAGACTTCCCCTGTGCTTGTTCGCAGAGCATACGCCGCATCAGCGCACTTACCTGTTCTTTAGAAAACGGAACAAAAACATTCGAGTGATACCCTTCGTCCTCTTTGATCCGTAAATAGTAGTAGTTTCTTATGCTGTTGGGCTTTCTGCCCGTAAGTTCGGCAATTGCGTCAAACGCGCGCTTTAGCGGCATTCCCGTCTCATAGGCAATTTTCGCCTCTCCCATGAGCATTTGCGTCTCCTCGGCGCTCCACCCCGACTTCCCTACTGCCTTTTGTGCCTTTACCATACATGAACCCATCCTTTCTGTGTTTAAAATTATCATTTCGGTTCTTTTGTATGGCTATTATTACCAATATTCTTATATTTATACATATCGAAATGCAATATATATACATCATATGTGGCGTGTTTAGCGTATATTCCCGATATGTTTTGCGTGGTTTATGCATAGTATTATAATGATAACGGGAAAAGGGAGTATATTAATGACAGGATTTTTTCATACAACAATACAGGCAAATGCAGATTTTATCATAGACATCGGCGCTACCGTTGCATCTGAAAGCAAGGATGCCTCTTGTAGCCTCCTTCTTCCTTCGGGAAGATCCGTAATAAGTATTTTACCGGTTTCTTCGGGCAAAGCGGGCGTATTTTTGCCACTGTACTTTATCCTCGATTTGAGCGAGCGGCCGAACATTTCGCGCAAAGATGAACACGTAAAGTTGCTCGTGCACGATAACAGCCAGCTGTATCTATTAGTAAAGTTCCCCGTCTATTCCTCACAAAGCATACTTCCTCACACTATGTGTCGAACTAATTTTACCTACAACGCAAAAAGCCTGCGTGCGGCCGTCTACTATAACGAATGTGCGGTTGCTGTTATAGAGGATTCATATTCAAACATTTTATATGCACTTGCGCTAGACAATTCAACTCAAAGTTGCAAAGTAAATGTGGTGCATAGAAACGGTGTCACTTTCGCTATTTTTGAGGCTAGATGCGAACAGTGTGTAAAGCTTGCAGTTATATGCGTTTCGGGCAAAACCCGTCTTGCACTTGAATGTGAGTGTGAAAGTTTTCATGTTGCCGAAATTATTACAGTTAAAAAGTGCATAAACGATGCTAAATTCCTCCTCGAATACTCTTTTACAGGCGAGCATGTCAGTTTGGTTTCGGCTCGTACTGAACAGGAAGAGGGCTTTAGCTGTTTAGCAGCAATTTTTTGCTTTGCGCAACTGCTCCAAGCCAAGTCGGAAAGTCTCGTTATGGAGATGTTGCATACGTCGCTGAGAAGGGATGTTTCCTTTTCGGCGCTGCGGGAATACTTTGGCGAATTTGAGTCAATTTTCCCCTCCCTATGCGACGCTAAGTCCTTGGCGCTTGTCTATAGCGAGGGCAACTTCAGCAGAATACGAAAGTTTTCCATTGCATTTTCCGGCAATAAAATTTCCGATATATCCGAATAGTTCAAAAAAGACTTGCAAAGAGACAAATTTGCTGTTATAATATTTAGCGGTATCATGTTTTTCATGTGCCTAAAAAGCATCCTTGCACCATTGAATTATTGCAGGTGCCAAAGACCATAAGGAGGTATATATATGACACGCTACGAATCAATGTACATTCTAAAGCCCACCCTCGAAGAAGAGGCAAGGGCAGCTCTCATCGCTAAATTCAGCGATATCGTCGCAAGCAACGGCGGCGAAGTTGAGCAGGTAGATGAATGGGGAATGAAGAAGCTTGCGTATCCGATCGACTACATCGACGACGGCTACTACGTGCTTATGACATTCGCTGCTCCGCCGTCTCTTCCATTAGAGCTTGAAAGAAACTACAAAATCAACGATAACGTAATGCGCTTCATGGTTATTAAACTAGACGCGAAATAAGGACAAGGGAGGAACATGTCGTGAACAAAGTATTTTTAATCGGTAGACTTACAGCGGCACCCGAATTGCGCCAAACGCCCGACGGAATCAGTGTTTGCTCGTTTTCCATTGGCGTCAACAGACGAATGAAGCGTGATGTAAGTGATTTTTTTAACATCATTGCATGGCGCGGCCTCGGTGAAAATTGCGCGAAATTTCTCGTTAAAGGACAGCAAGTTGCTGTGTGCGGAGAGATCCAAACGAGAAGCTACGACGATAAAAATGGCGTTAAGCGCTATGTCACAGAAATTGTGGCAGACGACATCGAATTTCTTGCAAAACCCGCAGGTGCACCGCAGGCTCAAGGAGGTTTTACTCCACCGCCACCGCCGGCACCGCCTGCCCAACAAAGCGCACCCTCGGGTGCAATGTTCGCTTCTGATATAGGCGAAGCGATGTTAGAGGATGAAGAGCTTCCGTTCTAATCCAAAATCATATAAAGGAGATTAACCCATGGAAGAAAAGGGTATGAGAAAACAGCGTACCAGAAGACCCAGAAAGAAAGTCTGTGCCTTCTGTGCTGAAAAAGCGACAAGCATCGACTATAAAGATGCAAACAAACTCAAAAAGTGCCTTTCCGAAAGAGGAAAGATCGCACCCAGACGCGCTACGGGAACATGCGCAAAGCACCAAAGAGAGCTTGCAGTTGCAATTAAGCGTGCAAGACAGATGGCGCTTATCCCCTATGTTTCGGAATAAACCGAATTTATCCCTCGATACTTCTTGTGTCGAGGGTTTTTTTATGCAAAATTCCGATCCCAAAAAAAGAAGCAAAACCCTTATTATTGCGGAGTTTTGCTTCTTTTGAT
>CAYJIQ010000199.1:0-4033 GCA_964370275.1 uncultured Christensenellaceae bacterium | reverse complement strand
GGTTCCATCTTTGAAGATCCTGTGTGGGCATCGAAACGCCAATTTTTCCGCCTTCTGTTGCTGCGGGTTCTTCGCTTTCGGGAGCTTCACTTTCTGGAGCTTCACTTGCGGGAGCCTCACTTGCTGGAGCTTCACTTGCGGGAGCCTCCGTCTCTGCAGGTGCTGTGCAACCTACAAAGAGAGCCAGTGTCATAACTACTGCTACGATCATTACCAAAGTTTTTTTCATTTTTCTTCCTTTCTTCTCTTCAATATATTTTTGAGAGATGCGCCATCTTAGGCGCAAACTTTATGTTTTACTTAATATCGCTTAAATATTTGCTAAATTGTCATTCCTGCTAACTATATTATACTTAAATTTCTTAACTTGTCAAGTGATTTTTTTATATAAAACCCAAAAAACATGAATGTAAATTTTGTGCTTGTATTTTCGTTTTAATATGATATACTTAATAATATCAATCAAATTAAGTAGCAACTTAATTGAACTAGCATACTATGAAGGTAGGTCGAGATTTTGGCAGAAATTACAGCAAAAGACATAGCAGGAAAGCTCGGGCTTTCTACTGCAGCGGTTTCTATGGCACTAAACGGTAAACCGGGCGTAAGCAGAGAAACAAGGGAGAGAGTTCTTTCCGAGGCGGTTAAGCACGGATATCAGCCACCCGGAAAGTCAGCCAGAAAACAAAACGATTCAATTTGCTTCCTTATATATGTAGGAGTAGGCATTGCATCTCAGACGACTTTTTCAACATTTGTTCTTCAAGGAGTCGCTGCTCGCGCAAGCAAACTCGGTTATAGAGTCGTCGTCCATTACCTATATGAAGACAGGCCCATCGAAGAACAGTTTTCCTCGGTTATAGACGACACCTGCGGAATTGTCCTTCTTGGAACGGACATCACCGAGGCTCAAAGAGACACTATAAGCAAAAATTTATACAGGGATAGCAACCTTCCCTTTGTCGTGGTAGACAATTTTTTGTTTGCGTCATATGTTGATTGCGTGGGAAATGACAACCTTTACGCATCAAAATCAGCAGTTTCTCACTTAATCAAGTGCGGACACAGGAATATAGGGTATCTTCGCTCGAGGCAGCGAATCGCAAACTTTGAAGACAGAGAGCTCGGCGTAAACCTGGCTATGCAGGAAAACCAGCATTTAAATCTAGCCCCCCTTCAAGTTTTAGATGTAGATATTTTTTCCGACAAGGCCTACAACTACATCGTCAATTGGGCAAAAAAAAATACGCCGCCAACTGCTTTTTTTGCAGAAAACGACGACATAGCCGCGACGGCAATTCGAGCTTTTCGCTCGTGTGGATACGAAATCCCCCGCGACATCTCAATCATCGGCTTTGATAATGTTCCTGTTAGCGAGATGACATATCCAACAATAACCACCATGCACTCTTACAAAGAGCGCATCGGAGAGATTGCTGTAAACATTTTGCACGAAAAAATACAACATCCTTCTTCTAACCAAAAAGACTCCGGTTTTTCAAAAATAGCGGTTTCTTTAAAGCTTATCGAAAGAGAAAGCATACTTAACATTAAGGGCACTTATTGACTGAAATTAATAACTAAACTTCAAAAAACAAGCGCCCTTTATCACTATAGATAAGTTATCAAGTCTTCCACCGACTTTCTCGGCGGAGCAGCAGGTGCATCCACGGGATATCCCACAGCTACGATTGCCGATACGCTTTGCCCTTCAGGCATTTTCAAAAGCTCTTTTGTTGCCTTTTCATCATATATTCCTAAGATTACCGTGCCCAAACCGTTGTCATGTGCCGATAGACAAAATGTTTGAGTGGCAATTCCCGAATCAAAACTCTGCCAGTGAGAACCCTTAGAGGTAGTTGCACTTGCGTCTTTTTCATAGCCCGAACGTCCGTCTGTAGTTGCAACGATAACCGCACAGGGTGACTGTTTTAATATTCCCTTATTATGATCAAATCCAAGAGTGCAATTTTCTGCGAGCGCATCAATCAACTCTTTATCATTTAGCACGATATAGCGTGTCGTCTGCGAGTTTTTCCAACTTGGTGCATATGCCGCAACGGATATGACCTCTTCGATGACCTGCTTTTCGACAGGTTTTTGTTCAAACTTACGCACACTGCGCCTTCCCAGCGCACAATTTTTAAATTCCATTTTCTATGCTCCTTATAATTCAATGTTATACTTCTTTTATTTGCAGATTACAGTCACACGCCCGCAAATTGGCAAGCCGGACTTTTATTGTTCTGTAATATATTAAGTATACCTTCTTTTTTCCCTGATTACAACCTGTTTTTTTATCGATAAATAGCAATTAAACATTGTGTTCTTAATATTTGTGTAGTATAATGATAGCGATTGATCAGAATGATCAGACAGAAAGCAAGGTATTTAATGAAATTTAACAAACTTCCACTGAGTAGCGAGATTTTAGAGGCAATTGAGGACATCGGATTTACCAAGGCTACAGGTATTCAAATCGAGTCTATTCCACCGATACTTGAAGGCAAAGATGTAATAGGACGCTCCTCGACCGGCACGGGAAAAACTGCCGCATTCGGCATTCCTGCTGTAGAGATCGCAAGCCACAACAAAGACAAAAACTCTGTACTAATCCTCTGCCCCACACGTGAGCTATGTATCCAAACAGCAGCTGAGCTACAAAAAATCGCAAAGCACCTACCGAAAGTATGTATTGCTACTCTTTACGGTGGACAGGAAATCAGAAAACAATTCGCACAACTTGAAAAAAGCCGCATCGTTGTAGGAACACCGGGTCGCGTGATGGATCACCTTCGACGCAAATCACTTAAATTAAAGCATCTTCAAACAATAATCTTAGACGAAGCTGACGAAATGCTAAACATGGGATTTATAGACGATATACGCACAATACTTGAGACAGCTCCGATTGAGCGTCAAACTGTGCTGTTTAGTGCTACTATGTCCGCGCCAATAATGGCTATTACCGAAGATTTTCAAACCCTTCCGGTATTAGTTGCTGTTGATGGAGGAAAAAAGACAGTTGACCACATCTACCAAAGCTACTACAACATTCCACAGGGCACAAAAAACGACACGTTAAAATTATTAATAGAATATCATAAACCAAAAAGAGCACTGGTATTTTGCAATACAAAAAACATGGTTGACGATCTTTGCGAAGAACTGATAGGCGATGGTTTCAAAGCAGTTGCTATCCACGGCGACCTCAAACAAAGTCAGCGCACACAGGTTATGGACAGGTTTAAGTCGGGCCGAGCAAGCATCCTCATTGCAACTGATGTTGCAGCTCGAGGCATAGATGTTGACGATGTTGAAGCTGTTTTTAACTATGATATCCCTCAAGAACTTGAATACTATGTTCATAGAATCGGCAGGACGGGCAGAGCGGGCAAAACAGGGGCTAGCTATACACTCGTAGCCAACCGCATGCAGCTCATGCAGCTTAAAAAAATCGAAAAATTCATGAAAACGGAGATTTTTCCTAAAGCCGTTCCCACAATAGAGGAGATAGGAATCGCTTCTCGTAATAGTTTTTCTGAAGATATTATAGAATACATAGAAAACGGCGACGGCGAGCAGTGGCTGGATTTTATTGATGAACTCTCAGAAAAAGGGATTGAAGCGCGCGCTGTAGCGGCCGTATTATGCGACAGAATGCAAAGTAAAAACCGCAGATTGGCAAACGTGCGAAACGTGCTTGCTATTTCAAAGGACAAACCAAAACGAATGCCTGCAACAGGAACTTGGCTTAGCATAGACATCGGCAGCAGCGACAAAATCGGTCCAAACTTTATCGTTGGCGCTATTGTTGAAGCAACCGACCTTAAAGCCTCAGACATTGGAAAAATTAACATCTACAGTGATCACACAGAAATTGAGTTGTCAAAGTCAAATGCTCAGCTTGCCTTGGCGCAGATGCAAAATGCTCGTATAAAGAAAAAGCCGGTTGTTGTTTCTCTCGCAGGAGGAATCGGACAAATTTACGGCAAGGACAGCGAAAAACATGGCCGCAAAAAAAGCGGAGGCC
>CAYJIQ010000198.1:3218-4064 GCA_964370275.1 uncultured Christensenellaceae bacterium | reverse complement strand
ATTTTCAAAGCTAACTAAGATTTCTGCAGTCGGATTCATGGTTCTTGCAGTTGCAATGATTGTGCTCCAAAGATTTGCGTAAAATTGAAGCATAAGATTTATAACGCTCCCGAAATCGGGAGCGTTTTTTGGGTTAAAGAATGGATTAATTATGACACATAAAATTTTGGATATTATAGAAACTAACCAGCCGATAAGTGAAAAAAAAATCAAGTCGTTTTTAGATATTGATGAACGAGAACTACACTCTTTAGTGCTCGAGCTCAAAAAACAGGGCAAGGTCTATGCAAGCAGGAGCGGAAAATATTACTCCACTTCCGGCGATGATTTTTGTACGGGAATCCTTGAAGTGAAGCGCAAGAGTTTTGGTTTTGTCCGCCGTGAACAAGGCGATGTATACGTTAGTTCAAAGGATATGGGCGGGGCACTGAACGGAGAAAAGGTTACTGTTCGCATTTGCTCAGACAATAAGGG
Source organism: uncultured Christensenellaceae bacterium (assembly GCA_964370275.1). Lineage (GTDB taxonomy): Bacteria > Bacillota > Clostridia > Christensenellales > Christensenellaceae > CAYJIQ01. The sequence goes on along the minus strand of CAYJIQ010000198.1, from coordinate 3,590 downwards.
GCGTCCGGAAGGTAAAATTGTTCACTTTCAAAACGACGCATACTCAGTCGTTGGCGAGGTATCTACAGACAATCACGGTGCATTTGTATTATATCCCGAAGACAAAACCCTTCCCAAGTTCGGCATAACAAAAAAAGGCAAAAATGGCGCAAAGGTTGCAGAGAAAGTTGTCGCAAAGATAACCAGAAGACCAACAGAAAACGCTATGGGTCTTGTTGAAATAACAGAAATTTTAGGCGATTCTTCGAGCGGTGGAGTGGATATTTTGGCTATAGCTCGTACCTTTAACCTCTATGAAGAATTTCCCGAAGAAGTCAACGCCGAAGCTCAAAAATGTGAGCTTCCGACCGATGGCAACTTTGAGGGAAGACG
>CAYJIQ010000198.1:0-3208 GCA_964370275.1 uncultured Christensenellaceae bacterium | reverse complement strand
GATTGACGGCGATGACTCAAAAGATCTTGACGACGCAATTTGCCTTGAAAAATTGCCAGACGGCAACCTCATGCTCAGCGTCCATATAGCCGATGTTTCTCACTACGTAAAGGAAGGGAGCGCGCTCGACGATGAAGCGTTTAACCGCGCAACAAGTGTATACCTTGTTGACAGAGTAATCCCTATGTTGCCAAAAAGGCTGTCAAACAACATCTGTTCGCTTAATCCTCACGAACCAAGATATACACTTTCGTGTTTTATGGAGTGTTCTCCTGATGGAAAAGTGCTCTCGCATACACTGGAAAAAACGGTAATCAATTCAAGGCATCGCATGACATACGGCGACGTCAATAAAATGTTTGACGGAGATGCGGTGTTGCTCGAAAAATACGCCGATGTGATGCCCATGTTAGAGGAAATGTATAAACTTTCTTGGGGGATTAGAGAGCACAGACATAATGCCGGAAGCATCGATTTTGACCTAGACGAAGCGAAGATCCGCCTTGACGAAAACGGCTTTCCTGTCGAAATATCCATTCGCGAACGAGGAATTTCCGAAAAGTTAATTGAAGACTTTATGATTACAGCTAACGAAACCGTGGCAGCTGATTTTTTCTATGCAGGCTATCCGTTTATTTATCGAATCCACGAACAACCTGAAGTGGAAAAACTACGAGAACTTTCCGTTTTCCTTAAAAGCTGTGGTATTAAACTACACGGAGGACATGCTAAGCGACTGCAAAATGTACTCGAACAGTGCAAGAAAAGACCCGACCACGCCATTATAAACAGAGTGTTATTGCGCTCGCTTCAAAAGGCAAAGTATCACACTCAAATCCTCGGTCACTATGGGTTGGGATCGACGGCTTATTGTCATTTCACTTCTCCGATAAGGCGATATCCCGACCTTATCGTCCATAGGTTGATTTCTCAAAGACTTGACGGGACTTTGGGCGAAAAAGAAATAGAGCGATTTAATGAAATCTTAGGAAGCATAGCCACACAATCGAGCAGTCGCGAACGCGGAGCAATTGAAGCGGAAAGGCACGTCGATGATTTGAAAAAAGCCGAATACATGCTCGACCACCTAGGCGAAAATTTCACCGGAATAGTATCGGGAATATCAAGCGGTGCAATTTTTGTTGAACTTCCGAACACTGTTGAGGGAGTCATCCCTCTTCGCAACTTGACCGACGACTACTATGTTGTTCACCGAGAGCTTTACTGCGTAATCGGTGAGCGCACTAGGAGAAGAATCGCACTGGGAGACAGCATAAAAGTTCGCACAGATAAAGTAGACTTAACCGTTCCTGAAGTCGTTTTTGCCATTGCCGAAGCTAAAAAACAGTATAAAAAAACCCACCACTCCGCACGCAAACCGTCAGGCAAGCGAAAAGGATATGGCGGGCGAAAGAGATAGTCTATTTTAAGCTGAATTTACCAAGCATACTGAGGCTTGACTTTTCTTTTAACATAATATCGTAAATAGACAGGTCAAGCGCATTGCAAATGGCAGCGAGGTAGTATAGTTCTTCGCCCATCTCAGATTCAACTACATCCCTGCAGTTTTTGCAAAGTTTGCCTTCTAAACAGGTGTCCCCTGCGCATTTTTCGCTGTGTACACTTATGCATCCACAACTTGTTATAGCCTTTACAATCGCTCTTGTCAACCTTGCCGAAAATATATCTTTTTTTGATGTAGTGTCGAGTAGATTTTTATTTCTGTTTATGCTGCTTTCAACCGCAAGTTGAAAATCCTCCGCAATAATATCCTTTGTCAATGATTCCATAGTACTTCCTTTCATAAATCCACTTGCTTAAACCTCACGTAAAAGCATAGGCAGACAGTTATTGTGTATGACGCTATTCTAACATACAGGCGTTTTAGTTTCAAGTGAAATTATTCTTGCTTTTTACTTAATTTAATTAATTTTAACCTTATTTTGTAATTTATTGTTGCAAACCGTGCAATTTCAATGGTATAATTACATATGTTGAAATTTACGGAGGTGAAGTAGTGAATAACAAAAAAACGACACTAAGAAAGGCAATCATTATAAGATTTGTCTTTGTTGCAGTTGCACTTATAGCTTTAGCGGTTGCTATGGCGGTTGCAATTTTGGGTGTTCAAAACACCAAGGTTGTAGTCGCAGAGTTTAACGAAGAAAAATCTTCGCTTTACCAAGCTTCTGCATCACACTACGAATGGGCAAAGGATTTACTCGAATATATTAACACAGGAGTTTCGTTTACAGGAAGTCTTGACTCTCACTCGTGTGGTTTTGGAACATTCCTGTACTCTGCGGAAATTCAAGCAGCTCCAGAATACACATCATTCATAAGCTCAGTTGAAAGCGAGCACGAACTGATTCACTCTACCGGCGCTCAGATTGTCTCTATGGATTACGCAACACAGCAGTCAGAAATGCAAAATCTATATGCTTCAGTTGTGCAACCTGCAATAGACTCTCTAAACGAAAAAATCAACAGTCAAATAGCAGCACTGGATCAACTAATTATTGATACCGAATCAGGTCTGGATGCAGATGTTAATGTATCTGTTACTATTACGGTTGCAGTATTTATTTCAGTTGTATTCCTAATGCTCGGTGTATTGTCATTTGTTTCAAGACAAGTTGCAAGACCGCTATCTAGACTTAAAGATGAAATGAAGAAACTTGAAGAAGGCGATCTTACCCTCGATTGTGAAATCAAAACAAGTGTATCCGAGGTTAACGACCTTGCAAATGCACTCAAAAACGCAGCAGACAAACTCAATTTCGTAATGAATGATATCATGCAGGGCGTCGGCGAACTTGCCAAGAAGAACTACACAGTTTACCCCGGAATGCAGTTCCCCGGTGATTTACGAAATATTGAAGTTTCACTTGCTGAACTTGTTGACCAAATTAGAGAGACCATGAGTGAACTCAAATTATCCTCAAGGCTCGTCTCCTCAGGCTCTGACCAAGTTTCAACCGGTGCTCAGGCACTTGCCGAAGGAACTGTAGAACAGGCAAGCGAAGTAGAAGAGCTATCACAAATAATTGAAAACATCACCGAAAAAGTCAACCTTACTGCCGAAAACGCAAAGGATGCCAACGAACTGGGCGCTTCCGTTAGCGAAGTTATTACAGAAAGCGCAACCAAGATGGATCAACTGCTTGGTGCAATTTCAGAAATCGAACATTCATCAATGGACATCCAG
>CAYJIQ010000197.1:0-4066 GCA_964370275.1 uncultured Christensenellaceae bacterium | reverse complement strand
CATCCACCGTCTGGTGTGTGCAAGTAAAGGTGAATTTGAGTCACTGAAACCGGGCAACTTGTACAGTATTAAATTCAGCGGGGTATACATTAAAGATGCCGCTAATCCGAAGCCCTACGAACTTTTTGACGACGAATATTTTGAACTGGTTGAACTTCGAGACAGCGAGTTTATGGATAAAAGCACGAGCAAAAGCATTGGCAGAGGAAAGAGCGAATATTCGCCTTACGACTGCTATTACGACTACACAACAATGTGTTCGCTTGTCGAGTATAACCCGACTTTTGGACACAGAGCGGGCGTATTTGCAATGAGAATCGTCGCAGGGTTTATATCCGTAGTCGTCCCTCTGTTCTTTTATCTATACATGCTCTATCTTCGCTCAACGGGCGACATTTCAAACAGCGGATTTATGTCCATACCGCTACTTGGGCTCTTCGCTTTCCCTTTTTTGCTGTTTGTAATGTACACATTTACCCAGTTAAGCGATCTCAGCATGCTCAACATTAACTTTTCAAGGCCGGACATGTTACGCTACTACTGCCTAAGCTGGGGCGGACTGAGGAAGAATTGCTACGTAGACAACTCGATGAAAAAGTATATGTTAATATTCGGATTTTCCTCGCTTATCGTCTTTCTGCTCGTCTTCCTACTTACTATGTAACGTTATTACCTTCCCCAACGTCCGAGGCGTCTTCACTCTCGGGCGATTTTATTTCCTCTTCGTTTGCAGCTTTACCCGTCTTCTTCTTTGCCTTTTCAATGCGCTCAACCAAATATTCGCTAAACTCATCACTTGGTGTGAACATTATCCCATGAGTAAATTTATCTCGCTTGAAAATTACAGCTTTTGATACATTTCCCTTTAAGAAAGTTACTTTACCCAGCCTAATTTTTGCGTACTCAAAAGGAATCTCCGAACACTTTCCAAACCAAAGAATGCTCTTTACAGGAATTGTTACGAGGTTCTTTGGATTTCTTGAAGATTGTCTGTCGAGTATCAGCTCTCCTTGGGCAATTCCATATGCGTAGTCTGTAAGCCTCTTTCTAATTATTAGCGTCGCGCCTATAATTAATATTGCATACAAAACATACGTAATCCACGGAAGTTTTGTCAGGTACGCAATAAAGTTGACAAAAATATAAAGCGCAAATATAACAGCTACTATCAGCAGCACGTAGAAAATGCCGATAATAGAGCCTACTTTTTTATGTTCGAGTTTTTCATGTTTCATAATATTATCAGCTGATAACCGTGCCGAATTTTTCACCCGTTACCGCACGCATTATCGAATTTTCCTCATCAAGCCCAAACACGAGAATGGGAATGTTGTTTTCCATGCAAAGCGTTACAGCCGTCGTATCCATCGCTTGGAGTCCCTTGCTTATTACTTCCATAAAGCTAATATCATCAAACTTCACAGCGTTTGGGTTTAGCTTCGGGTCACAGTCGTAAACTCCGTCGACGTTTTTTGCAAGTAAAATTGCATCAGCTTCCATTTCAGCCGCACGAAGCGCTGCTGCTGTATCAGTCGAGAAATATGGATTTCCCGTTCCACATGCAAAAATGACAATTCTAGACTTTTCAAGGTGTCTGTGCGCACGTCTTCTGATGTATGGTTCTGCAATCTGTCGCATCTCAATCGCGGTTTGTAACCTAGCCTGCGCCCCTAGTTGTTCAAGTGCGTCCTGCATAGCGAGTGAATTTATAGCGGTTGCGAGCATCCCCATGTGGTCTGCCGTCGTTCTGTCCATATTTCCACCGCTTCTTCCTCGCCAGATGTTGCCTCCGCCTATTACGATACAAACTTCAACGCCCATGTCCGCAATGTCTTTAGCCTGTTTTGCCACTCTCGTCACTATATCAAAATCTATGTTAATCTTATTGCTTGCAAGTGCCTCTCCGCTGATTTTCAGCACAATTCTTTTATACTTAGCTTCCATTAATTTCTCCTAATTGTATGATATTATGCTTTTGAAATTATTAAAAAGAGAACACGCACAGTGTTCTCTTAATTAAATCAAGATTATTGTCCAACCTGCTTCATAACTTCGCCAACGAAGTCATCTTCACGCTTTTCAAGACCTTCACCCATTTCATAACGGATGAATTCCTCTACCCAAACGTCAGTGCCAAGGTCTTTAGAAGCATTTTTGAGCAACTGCGCGATAGTAACATCAGGATCTTTACCATATGGCTGTTCCATAAGGCAAATTTCCTTTTCGTACTTTTTGATTCTTCCGATAACCATCTTCTCGACGATGTTTGCGGGTTTTCCCTCTTCGAGCGCCTGAGCTGTAAGGATTTTCTTCTCCTTCTCAAGCACTTCGGGGTCAACATCTTTAACGTCTATGTACATGGGGTTAACAGCTGCTATATGCATTGAAACGTCACGAGCAAGTGTTTTAAGCTTAGCTGTATCGCACTCTACGTCCGCCTCTAGAACCAACATAACACCGATTTTTCCGCCCATGTGAATATAACTTTCGACGATACCTGCCTTTTTGGCACGCAGTCTGTGGAATCTTCTGGGTGAAATTTTCTCGCCGATTTTAGCAACCATTGCAGTTACCTTGTCGCCGAAAGTAGCTTCGCCGTGAGGTCTTACAAGAACAGCGTCAACTTCAACTTCGTCTCCCGAAAGTGCAGCAACCTCTGCAAATTCGCTTACGATTGAAATGAACTCGTCCGTCTTTGCAACGAAGTCTGTTTCGCAGTTTACTTCTGCGAGAACGCCGTGCTTGCCGTCTTCTGTGATGAATGAGTTTACGCTACCTTCTGCAGCGATACGACCGCTCTTTTTAGCTGCCGACGCAAGACCTTTCTCACGTAGGAACTCTATCGCTTTTTCGATATCGCCATCCGTTTCAGTATGTGCATTTTTGCAGTCCATCATGCCTGCTCCCGTTCTTTCTCTGAGTTCTTTAACAACACCGGCTGTAATTGCCATAATGATATCCTCCTAAATAATTCTTAAACTTCTTCAGTTGTCGCTTCTACTCCGATAGCAGTAGCAAGTTCTGCTGTTACTTCAGCAGCCATCTCTTCGATGATTTCTGCTTCAACTGCGAGATCATCTGCATCTTCAGCTTCAACGTCTACATCGATTACGTCTACCATCTGCTCGCCTTCACGTCCTTCAAGTACAGCATCTGCCATCTTTGAAGCGATCAGTTTTACAGCACGGATAGCGTCGTCGTTGCCGGGAATCGGGTAATCGATTTCGTCGGGGGCGCAGTTTGTGTCTACGATTGCAACAACGGGGATTCCGAGGGAGTGTGCTTCAGCGATTGCAATTCTTTCTTTTCTTGGGTCTACGATGAAGATTGCTCCGGGAGCTTCTTTCATGTCGCGGATTCCGCCCAAGTTCTTTTCAAGCTTTTCTTTTTCGTGCATAAGCTTGATTACTTCCTTTTTGGGAAGAAGGTTGATGTCGCCCGTTTCTTCCATACGTTCTATTTCAACGAGTCTTGCAACTCTAGATCTCATTGTTTTAAAGTTTGTAAGCATTCCGCCAAGCCATCTATTTGAAACGTAGTACATTCCGCAACGCTTTGCTTCCTGTTCGATTGATTCCTGTGCTTGCTTTTTTGTTCCGACGAAGAGGATGCTCTTGCCTTCCATTGCTACATCACGGATAAAGAAGTAAGCTTCTTCCGCTTTTTTAACCGTCTTTTGCAGGTCGATGATGTAGATTCCGTTTCTTTCTGTGAAGATGAACCTTTTCATTTTTGGGTTCCACCTACGTGTTTGGTGTCCGAAATGTACACCGGCTTCGAGCAACTGTTTCATTGAAATTACTGACATTTTGTGCCTCCTAAGATTAATTTGTTTTACCGCCTCGTATACATTTTGGGTTCAGCACTTTCGTTTGAAAGCACCCGCTGACCCTGCACACGAGTGAGTTATCCTTTGCATTATATCAGAGATAATCTGCTTGTGCAAGTATTTTTTCTCTAAATTTGTCAAGAAAATTATTGATATTCTTTGCATTATATGTATTGACTTTTTTATCGATTTGTTTTATAATCCTTTGGTGTGGTTGAAAGCTGCACTTGATTGCGC
>CAYJIQ010000196.1:0-4069 GCA_964370275.1 uncultured Christensenellaceae bacterium | reverse complement strand
TCCCCTGTCGATTAGTGCAACTTTAAAACCTTTCTCGCACAGATGATATGCAACAGAAGAACCTATCGCACCTGCGCCGATTACCGTCACGTCATATTTTCTCATAAAATGTCTCCTTTTGCAAGTTCACCGAAAGTCATGGGGCGAACGGGCGGTCTTGGGCTGGAAGAACCGACCTCGCTTACATTTAAGCCCAGTTCTGTGCACAGTATTACCTGCACAAGTTTTTCACAAGTTCTTCCCTGACAAAGTCCCATTCCGGCACGCACTCTGCGTTTTACACCTGTAACATCTCTTGCTCCTTGAGCAATCGCTTCTCTTATCTCTCCTACCGTCACTTCCTCGCAACGGCACACAATCATATCATCATCGTATTTTTTCATCACACAGCCGTCCTTTCAACTCCGCGCACTTCGTCCGCAAACTCCTTTGGAATTTCCACCGTAACGATCGGTGTGTGGTCGAATGATTTTGGATTAGCTATCTTTACAATTCTACCCTCGCAGACCACCTCTCCGCTTCTGTTCGTCGCATTTACCGTTGCTTCCTTTTCGGGCAACGGATAGTATTCATGAGGAAAGCTAACTGTAGCGCTTGAATCGCTGTATTCTTTGTCTACAATAAAAATTGCCAGACCCGGACATTTTGCCACGCACATTCCGCAGCCCACGCATTTGTGCTCATCAAGTTCAGGCAGATTTACAATCGGCTCGCCAACCTTGATAGCGTTAAATGGACAGGAACTCTCGCACGGATTGCAGGGAATTTCCTGAACACACTCGATAACCGCAACCGCACCTTTAGCGTATCTGTCTTCGCCGGGCAACTCTCGCATCTCCGACATTTCTTCATATGTTAAATAACCTTTTTGTAATAACGGCATTATTTCTTCCCCCTACACTGCTTTTTCACAAGCGATTTTTCCAAACGATTCTATTATGTCACGTTTTGCCTTCTCTCGCTTTTCTCCGAAAGGACCCATTCTAAGAGCCCTAAGCCGCTCATTTATTTCGCATTTTAGCTTGCTTGCTTCCTGTGCTGACATATACCCGAGCTTTTCGGCAACCGCAACTCCTGCAAGCTTTCCCTCTTCATGGGCAGTGTTGGCCTCTTCAACTCCCGTAGTGTCTCCTGCGATAAACACTCCGGAAACTGATGTTTCCATATTTTCGTTGTGCATGGGAACTCTTCCCGCAACGGGATGAAAAATAAACTCACAGTTTAACAGCGAGAGCAGTTCCGTAACCGGTTTTAGCCCTGCACCGATTGCAACGGTATCAGCCTCAAGCTCTAATTCGCTTCCCGCAATCTCTGCAAATTTATCATCTAAACCAACCGTTATAACCTTGCAAACACGCCCCGTCTCTTCATCCGCTATAACCTTTTTTATCGTTCTTTTTGTGTATATCGGAACTCCTGCACGAGTTATTTTTGATGCGTGTACTGCGTATCCTCCAACTCTGGGCGCTGCTTCAACGAGCGCCACAACCTCACACCCTGCCTGCATAAGCTGATATGAAACTATAAGCCCAACATTTCCGCTTCCTAACATAACAACTTTGTTTCCCGGCTTTACATAGTTTACGTTCACCATCGTCTGTGCCGCACCTGCGCCCATAACCCCGGGTGTCGTCCAGCCTTCGAACCTTACAACATTTTCGCTTGCACCCGCCGCAACAATGATAGTTTTTGCCTCAATCGTGACAAGCTCGGATTTTTCTGAATCCATCCCACGTCTTACGCCGACCTTGTTTCCCGGAAACAACCCTATAACTGTCGAACCAAGCCACATTTCAACCCCGTTTTTTTGCGCTTCTTCAAGCATTATTTTTCCTATATCCGTTCCCCTTGTACCCGAACGATGTGCCGACGAGCCGAAAAATTTGTGAATCTGTTTAAACAGCTGACCTCCGGGTTTTAAGTTTAAATCTATGCAAAGAACCTGCGCGCCCGCTCCCGACGCCTCAATCGCCGCCGCAAGACCTCCGGGACCTGCGCCGATTACAACAACTTCTCTTTTCATCATATCAGCCACCTATCCTTCCAAGACCCCTTTGTGTCTCAATCACCATGCCTTCTTTAACAGGAACAATGCAAGTTCGTACATTTGGCTTCCCATCTACAATCATGGCGCAATCCGTACACTGCCCGATTGCACAAAACAATCCTCTGGCTTCTCTATTTTTTACCGTATATCTATTAATAATTATTCCTTTTGCTATGAGTGCCGCCAAGATTACCTCTCCTTCAACAGCCTCAATATTTTTTCCGTCCACCGTGATAATTACAGTCCTTGCCGAAGATTTCGTATCAAGAACAATATGATTTTGCACACGCATACACATAGTAAAACTCCTTTAAATTATGATTAGATAAAAGCTTCGACCTGCATCTCAACAAGCGCTCCGCCTTCCATCCCCGCGATCACACAACAACGCGCAGGAAACGGATCATTAAAATAGCTTTTATAGACCTCGTTCATTCCGGGCTTATCTTCAGGATCCGCAATGTATATCGTGCATTTTAATACATTCCTTATGCAAGAACCTGCCTCTTCGAGCACCAACCTGATATTTTCCATCGTCTGCTTTGTCTGCGCCGAAATTCCACCTTCTGCCAAATTTCCGCTTTTATCTATGCCTACCTGCGTGCAATAAACCATGCCGTTATACGTCAATCCCTGAACATAAGGACCCGCCGCCTCTGCAACTTCCTTGCAAAATATTTCTTTTTTCATTATATTATCCTCCGATTAGAAAGTAATGTTCACGTCTTTATTTACGAGATTTGTCGGCGTCTGTTTCTTACTGAGCCTCTGTACCAGTTGCTCAAGACAGAGTTTTCTCCCGTTATAAAACGAATCAACCGATAAAAACGCCGCGTGAGGTGTAATTACCGTGTTTTTGATCTCAAAAAGCTCGCTCTTCTCGGACGCTTCATCCTCGATAACGTCCACAGCCGCCGCACAAATCTGCCCCGCTTTAAGCGCATCTACGAGTGCCGCTTCGTCTACAACGCCTCCCCGTGCCGTATTAATGAAAAACGCCGTATCCTTCATTAACCCAAACTGCTTTTTACCCATCATCTTGTTGGTAAAGTCGTTTAGCGGACAGTGCATGGAAAGCACATCTGATTTTTCGCAAAGTTCATCCAATGTCTCCACCTTCGTTGCTCCAAAACTTTCGAGATATTCCGCAGTCTTCGTGGGTGCATATACAATTACCTTCATGCCAAACGCCTTTAACATTGGCATCATCGCCTGCGGAATCGAACCGAAGAACACCATTCCAAATTTCTTTCCCGAAAGCCTGAACATTGAGTTCCCAAGGAGCGGATCCCATTTCCCCTCTCTTACCGTCCTATCAAGAAAGGTAATTTGTCTTGCAAGATCAAGCATCATACCTACCGTATGAAGCGCAACTTCTTCTGTGCAAAACCCCGGAATATTCGTAACGCAAACTCCATTTTTCGTCGCAGTCTCGGTATCTACATTGTTAAATCCGATTGATTGAAGCGAAACAATTTTTAGGTTCGGAAGCTCTTCTATCCTATCCCCCGTAACTTTGTCGTATTCCACGACAAGTCCGTCCGCTTCACTCACAGCCTCGACAAAAGGAACGCTTCGCTTTTCGTCCTTGATTTCAACGAGCTCAATGTCGCTTATTGCCCACTCTTTGAGCAGAGAATTTTCATAATCTAAATTATCATCTATGTTATAGTAAATTACCTTTGCCATATTAAAATCCTTCCTCTTCGCAGATTTTCTTTACAGCACTTTCAAATATTTCCAGCCCCTTGTCAAGTTCCTCTTTTGTGACATTGAGCGGAGTTGCAAATCTCATCCCGTTTGCATTCACGCCGCAAGAGAGCACAAGCATCTTATTTTCAAAACATATGTTTTTTATTTTTGCAAATAAATCGCCCGCCGGCGTTCCGTCCGGTCTGCAAATTTCCGTCGCAACCATGAGTCCCATTCCACGAACGTCGTACATGATAGGATATTTTTCCTTCATTTCAAGCAAGCGTCCTTTAAGATATGCGCCCATCTCGTTTACATTTTCCATAATAT
>CAYJIQ010000195.1:0-4070 GCA_964370275.1 uncultured Christensenellaceae bacterium | reverse complement strand
CGGTTTGACCGTCTGGATACACCTCATTACGTATACAAGCGCATTCGTCGTTCCATAAAAAATCAGCGACACCGCAATGATTCTCATATACTCACTTCCCGCAATAATTACCTGCTCGTCCTGAGTAAACGCCCTCATCAAAGTATCGGGGATTAACAAAGCAAGCGCACCAAATACGAATGCTGTTACAACATTAAAGATAAGTGTTATTGATGTTACCTTCCTTATAGCATCCATGTCGCCCTTGCCAAAATATTGCGCAATTAAAACGCCACCTCCGCTTGCCAAACCGAACACTATCATTGCAAATAAAAAGACGGGTTGATTAGCAAAGCTTACACCCGAAATCTCTATCTCCGAAAGCGACCCTACCATGATATTATCCGCAAGCGAAAGCCCCGCTTTTAAAAGCTCTTGACACGCTATGGGCAAAGCAAGGGCAATAAGCCCTCCATAAAACTTCTTTTCTTTAATAAATATCATAATATAACCTCCACAAAACAGATACACTATAACACAAAAATATTATTATTACAAACTAAATTCGATATTATTTTACATAATAATACAAAATCATATATTTTCTCTCACGGTTAAACGATTTACACCGACAAACACTCAACGTACAATATATATAGGGTTAATTTTATACGAAATGGGGACAAAAATGAAACATGATGTAATTGTAGTAGGTGCAGGTATTGCAGGGCTTACGGCTGCGGCGTACTGCGCTATGCGAGGATATACAACTATGGTTGTTGAAAAGGAAGCTTCGGCCGGCGGACTTATCGGAACTTTTGAAAGGGACGGATTTGTGTTTGACTACGGAATTCGAGCATTTGAAAATTCCGGAATACTCTTTCCTATGTTAAAACAGCTAGGTATTGAAATACCCTTTGTTGATAATGAAATTCGCATAATAATAAAAAACAGAGCCGCTGTGCTTAAAGACATAAGTTCACTAGAAGATTATGTACTAATGTTAAAATCGCTTTTTGCCGAAAATGTGCAAGATATCGATAATATTGCTCGGGAAATAAAAAAAGTCTGTGGGTATTCCCAAAATATATATTCAATAGCCAACCCTCTATTCGTCGACCGTCACTCGGACAAAAACTATATTTTCTCCGAGCTATTACCCTGGCTGTTGCGATATAGGCGGGATGTGAAAAAGATGAACGAACTTAATATCGATGTCAATTCGTTTCTCTCTCGCTACACAAAAAACACAGCACTAATCGACATGATAACCCAACATTTTTTCACAGACACCCCGACTTCATTTGCTCTTAGCTACTTTCACCTGTATACCGACTATCACTACCCGTTAAACGGCACAGGCGTTCTTATAAAGAAAATACGCGAGTTTATCACAAACCACGGAGGAGAATTTTCCTTTGGCTCACAAATAAGCGAGGTCGATGTCGACTCTCACACCCTTGTCGATAACTCGGGAAATGTATATGACTACAAACAGCTCATCTGGTGTTGCGACGCTAAGAGTTTGCACATGTGTGTTAAGGGAAAATTCAACAAAACAGTCCATAAAAAGCGAACTCTAGCTCTAAAGCAAAAGGGGAGTGATTCGGTGCTCAGCCTGTATCTCGCAGTAGATCTTCCACCCGAGTTCTTTATGCAAAAGTGTGGAGCACACGCATTTTTCACGCCAACTACAAGGGGACTTTCAACCGTAAACACTCCGGAAAACGAAACTTTTGAAAAAATCATTTCGTGGGCGAGCGATTTTTTGACAAACTCAACATACGAAATCTCATGTCCTTCACTAAGAGATCCATCACTATCTCCGGAGGGCAAAAGTTCGGTAATCGTCTCCGCAAAAATTGACTACAAAATATTTGAAAAAACTCAAAAGCACGGAGTATATAAGAATTTTTGTGCTCATTGCACACAGACTGTGCTAAACGTCTTAGATGCCGAGATTTTTGAGGGATTCAAAGAAAAAATCATCTCCGTTGACTGTTTTACGCCGCTTAGCATTAAGGGCAGGACAGGAAATAGCGAAGGCGCAATCACGGGTTGGTCATTTTCAAATAAATACATGCCGGCTACAGACAACTTAAACAAGGTTTCAAAATCAGTGGTGAGCGACTATAAAGACATTCTTACCGCAGGCCAATGGACACTCAGCCCCTCAGGATTTCCTGTGAGCATATTAACGGGCAAAATCGCATCGGATCAGGTTCGCAAAAGATTAAAAGGAGGCAAAAGATGATATACGATATTGCAATTGTTGCTATCGGATTGCTTGCAGGGTGGATTTTGTTTTTTAAATTCCGGGTAATGCGCCCGGGCAGAAAATGCCGCAAAAAGATTTCCGTTATCATTCCGGCTAGGAACGAGGAGAAAAACATTGCATTATTGCTAAATGATCTAATCTTGTGCAGCGATATGATTCACGAGGTCATCTGCGTCGACGACAACTCCACCGATGCAACCGCTCATATTGCAAAGGGGTACAAAATTACACTTATAAATGCGTCGCAAAAGCCCGACGATTGGACGGGGAAATGTTGGGCATGCAAGGCGGGCAGTGATGTCGCCACAGGTGACTTGCTCCTCTTTCTTGACGCAGACGTCCGCATTCGCTGTAACGGACTTGCCAAAATCATCAGCGAACACGAACGGACGGGCAAGACCATCTCGGTACAACCCTACCATAAAACCAATTCAGCACCCGAACAGTTTTCAATGTTCTTTAATCTTACACAAACCGCCGCGAACGGAACATGTTTTTCAAAATCCGGTTTCAACGCAGGACTATACGGTCCTGTCATCCTAATGTCTGCACGCGTCTACGAAACAATCGGCGGCCACGGTGCAGTTTCAACTTCAGTTGTCGAGGATGTGAAGCTGGGCAAACAGCTAAAATCGTGCGGCTTTGCTTATAAACTATTTCTCGGCGATAGCGACATTTCCTATAGAATGTACAGCTCTGGCATATCTGAGCTTGCTGGTGGTTGGATGAAAAACTATGCAAGCGGTGCATTTTTTACGCACCCTGCAGTACTCATCGCGGTATTTTTGTGGATTACCTCCTGCACGGCGACATTCGCATTTCTCATAAGGGCAATTTTTATGTTTGATGTCGTGAGCGTATGTATCATGTCGGCATTTTATATTATGTGGGCAGTGCATCTGCGTTTTGTGCAAAAACACATCGGTAACTTTTATAGGACAACTTGCATACTTTTTCCGATATTTTTGGGTTTTTTTGTAGGAATTTTCATACTCTCTTTGATAAAGAAAATATTTAGAGTTGAAGTCTCTTGGAAGGATAGAAAGGTTAAGCCGGAGGGTTGACATGCGTATTTTTCATATATCCCCCCTGCTTAGCGTATTACTTTGCTTTTTGTTGTGGGGAATGTTCCAGGTCGGTTTTGCACTGCTATGCGCAAAGCTACCTGCTCGACTTTTTAGATATCATGGTGGATACTACAAATGTCACTCATGGGAAGATGGCGGTAAAGTATATCAGCGTATATTCAAAATTCGTCTTTGGAAGGGCTATCTGCCGGACGGAAGCGCCATAAGTAAAATCGGCATGAAAAAAAAACATATTGAGGACTACTCAAAAGAAGGAATTTTAGCGTTTTTAGAGGCAAGTTGCCGCGCTGAAATGACCCACCTCCTTGTGATACTTCCCTTTCCGATTTTCGGATTGTTTTGTCCGCCTATAGTAGTTCCCATTATGTTTTTATATGCACTTTGCGTAAACCTTCCCTGCATGATTGCACAAAGGTATAACAGACCCAGATTTTGCCGTCTGCTATCCAAGCAGCTCGAGCATCTTTTGGTCTAGAGTGGCTGCAGGGTTGTATCCCATGCGCTTTAACCTAAAGTTTTTCGCCGCCACTTCAACAATTATCGCAATATTTCTTCCCGGACGAACGGGTATCACCATCTTTGGAACCTTGACCCCCATGAGAGTCACAAAGTTTTCTGCGATCCCCAGCCTGTCTACTTCCTTTACATCTCCAAGCTCAAGGTGAATGTTGAGGCTTAACTTCATGGATTCCATAACAGCGCCCATTCCATAGAGCACCGAAACA
>CAYJIQ010000194.1:3676-4080 GCA_964370275.1 uncultured Christensenellaceae bacterium | reverse complement strand
AGCATACGGGTCTGCTTTAAGTACGACGCTACCGTCTGCACCTTCGATGTGGTACTTATAGTTGTCGCCATTTTGAAGTCCTTCTACAAACGCAACGTAAACTCCGTCGTGCATCTCCATCGGGTTTGCTCCGGCTTCCCAATTGTTGAAATCTCCGACAATACTTACATTTCTTGCGTTCGGTGCCCAAAGACAAAATCTATGGACCTTTTCCTCTTCCATGTAGTGACAACCGAACATGTCATAGGCTCGTCTTGCTCCGCCCGTTCTAAACAGATAAATATCGTGCTCTGATGGGTAATTCATTTTAACTCCGCCTTTCATTTTCCCTAATGACTTGATCTTGCCCGCCATTATTTTCTATATTATAGTCGCATCACGGGATATTTTGCAAGCTAATCGCA
>CAYJIQ010000194.1:0-3625 GCA_964370275.1 uncultured Christensenellaceae bacterium | reverse complement strand
CCCTATTAATAGCAGTAAACTTTTGATTTGTCTATTTCCGAAACTGCGCTCAGTTCCTTCGCCTTTTCTTCATAACCCTCTCTGCCCATGAGTGCAAAAGTAGCAATTTTGCCCATCTCAACGCCGGGTTGGTCAAATGCATCTATGTCAAAAAGCTCTCCCGATGCAGCTGTTGCCATTTCAAGCAGGCTGAAAAGTGCGCCCAAGTTATATGCGTTCATCTCTGAGATGGTAATGCGCATATTCATCTTACCGGATGTTTTTATCGCATATTCCGTCGCCTTCATTTCCGAGGAAATTAGCTTGTTGAATGTTTGGCCTGCGAGGTATTTCGCGTCTTTAACGTCGATAGGAGCCTCGGGTATGACGTATGTTTTGTTGAACTTGTCCACTTCGATTATTGTAATAATCTTGTCAAACGGACCTTCTGTGTACAGCTGAACCTGTGAATGTTGGTCTGTAACGCCCAGCGCTCTAACGGGAGTTTGTCCGCAGAATGTGTCGCTTCCGTCATTTTTATATCTCTTACCGAGCGACTCTGCCCAGAGCTGTGCATACCACTCAGCAGAATTTAGCAAGCCATCAGCATAAGGCATCATTACCGAAATATTCACTCCGTTTTTAAATGCAATATAGTGAGTAAGAGCGTACATATAAGCGGGATTTTGCTCTAGTGTTGGGTTTGAGCACTGCGTGTCCATGTCTCCCGCACCTGCAAGAAGATCATCAATATTGATATCAAGCACAGCCGCCGATAAAAGTCCAACAGGGCAAAGCACCGAAAATCTACCGCCAACGCCATCGGGCACGACAAAGGTTTTAAACGAATTTTCATCTGCGATGAGCTTCATGTTTCCTTTTTCTTTGTCAGTGGTAACGACAAAGTTATCTCTAAAGCTTTCGCCGACTGCCTTTTTAACCTCAGCAAGAGCGAGCATAAACTGTGTTGCAGTCTCAACAGTATTTCCCGACTTGCTTATAGCGTGAAAACAAGTTTTCGCAGGATCGATTACGTCAAACAGCGCCGACAGACCATCGGGGTCTACATTATCGAGAACATAAAACTTAGGACCGCCTCTGTTTTCAAGCTCGTTGTAGCGAAGGTGTTTTAATCCTGTGAAAAGCGCCTTTGAACCGAGTGCCGAACCGCCGATTCCAAGAACTACAAAAGCCTCAAACTTTTCGCGAATCATCTTTCCGGTCGCCTTGATGTCCTCTACAACTTCGGGGAAATCAAACGGAAGTGAACGCCATACATTCTCACCTTTTTTAGCCTCAACACCACTGTGCATTGAAGGCACAACTGCCTTTGCATCCTCAAATTGTTGTTCAGATATACCGTACTTTCCGATACCACTCTCAAACAGGTTGTTGAAGTCAACAGAAATAGAATTTTTACGCATAATATTCTCCTTTTATATTTATAATTTCACAGTATTTACTGTTCTTTCCTCTAGTGTGCGTTGCCCGGAACTCTTGGGAATAGCTGTACATCTCTGATGTTGCCCATACCGGTCACATACATTATCATCCTCTCAAATCCAAGACCAAATCCGGCATGTTTTACCCCACCGTATTTTCTAAGTTCCATATACCACGGATAGTCCTCGGGGCTCATTGCGCACTCGATGATTCTTCTTTCTAGTACATCCGCCCTTTCCTCTCTTTGCGAACCTCCGATAAGTTCTCCCACACCCGGCACCAGCAAATCCATAGCCGCCACCGTTTTCTCATCATCTCCCAAACGCATGTAAAACGCCTTAATGTCCTTTGGATAATCAGTTACAAAAACAGGAGATTTGAAAACTTGTTCTGTCAAAAATCTTTCGTGTTCACTTTGAAGATCAAGCCCCCACTTGACGGGAAATTCAAAATCCTTTCCTGATTCTTCAAGAATTTTTATAGCTTGAGTATATGAAATATGCCCAAAATCAGAATTTATGACGTTGTAAAGTCTTTGCTCTAAATCGGGCTGTATGAATTTGTAGAAGAATTCCATCTCCTCCGGGTATTGATCTATAACATAATTTATGATGTACTTTATTAAATCTCTTGCCAGTGCCATATCATCGTGCAAATCGGCAAAGGCGATCTCGGGCTCATTCATCCAAAACTCGCTTGCATGTCGTGCGGTGTTCGAGTTTTCAGCACGAAAGGTTGGTCCGAATGTATAAACTTTTGAAAACGAAAGCGCAAATGCTTCTGCTTCAAGCTGTCCTGAAACAGTAAGATGTGTGTGCTTGCCAAATAAATCTTTTGAAAAATCCACACTTCCCTCGGCGGTCTTGGGCAAATTTTGCAAATCCATAGACGTTACCGAAAACATATCGCCCGCACCCTCACAGTCAGCAGATGTTATTATCGGGGTGTGTACGTAGACAAAATTTCGCTCATTATAAAACGAGTGAATTGCTTGGGCTACGGCGGACCTTATCCTAAATACTGCCGAAAAAGTATTGGTTCTCGCACGCAAATGTGTTTTTGTTCTCAAAAATTCGAGTGAATGTCTCTTCTTTTGCAACGGATAATCGCCGGGGCACTTTCCCTCAATAACTATCTCACTTGCCTTTAGCTCAAAGGGCTGCTTAGCCTGCGGTGTAAGCTCGACAATACCGGTTACACTGAGCGCCGTCCCTACCCCGCAAGCAGAGACCTCGGAAAAATTATCGATGATATCAGATTCAAATACAATTTGAAGACTAGAAAAGAACGAACCGTCGTTGAATTCAATGAAGCCAAAATTCTTCGAGTTTCTTAGAGTGCGTATCCATCCGTTTAAAGTTACTTCCCTTCCCACGAACTCGTCGGGTTTGCGAAAAATGTCCTTAACCATTAAGCCTCCTCAGCACGTCCTTACTATATTTTAACAAATAATTACAGCAATTACAACCCATCACCGTATTGTGTTGCAAAAAAATTATTTCCTCATGAGTTCTATCGCTGCAATTATAGAATCATAGGCCTCTTTTGGCGAATCGATGTCGATGACAGCACTCTCAATCGGGCACAGTCCATCCCCCGCTCTATTTGTAATTCTGTCCGTCAATTTATCGTAGCTATGTTTGATACCTTCATTTTGAAAAACGTCCATGGCCACCTTGCTGAGCACACAGGAGTGAACTTCCTTTACCCCACAAAGCGCAAACAGCAGAGCAGCTCCCTTTCCCACTACTTTGTCCGCTGCACTGTATCCTGAAACGTCCGTATTATCTTTGATAATTTTAAGCAGAGGCGCAACTCCTCTTAAGTCGCTTTTGTATACGCTTTGGCCTGATACCAAAACACAAGATAAATTCTCTTCGGTCAACATTTTTTTTGCTCTTTGCAAATCTGTCATAACTCACCTCCGTTACTATCCGAATGTATTGTACCACAGATTGGTAATAATTACAAACCTACCTTCTTTAAATTTGTCATGTTAAATATAAAAAAAATTAAAAATCATAAAAAAGGACTTGCAATCTTGCCAATATCATGTTATAATCTCAAATGGTTTTGTATAGGAGGTGATCTAATGGAAACAATGGAATTAATTATTAAAATAATACTTGTAATCTTCTCCCTGTTCCTAATCGTAGTAGTTTTACTGCAGTCGGGAAAATCTGCGGGACTTGGCGCAATAGCA
>CAYJIQ010000193.1:0-4137 GCA_964370275.1 uncultured Christensenellaceae bacterium | reverse complement strand
TTATTTATAATACCAAACCCCAACCCATATGTCAACACTTTTTTTCACTTTTTTTTACTTTTTTCTCAAATTTTTTTTAAGTTTTAAATTTTTCCCTTTGTAGAGGCATTTTTTGCCATATTGTTTTTTAGCTTTTTTTCGCTATTTCCTTCTAGCAACCCGTACCCATGTTTTTTCTTTTCTCTATTCCGCTTGATAGTTCCATTACAGCACCAAGCTTATTGTACAAAAGCCACTCTTTCATTATTACTGCATTCAGAACCTCCTTTGAGTCTTTAAAGGACTGTTCTACATCGCAGTACCGAATCTCTTTTGCCCCAAAGCGCTTAATTATCTCCTGCTTTCTCTCTCCTTCGGCATTTATGATGTGCGCGAGCGCCATTTCTTCAAGTGCAATCGACTCCAGCAGGTCTATTATCGTCTCCGGCATCGTCGGTCTGTTTCTCCCATCGGGGATTTTGGGCATTCCCATGTTTGTACCTCCATATATTATTAATTATACTACACTTTTTGTGCTACCTTATTTTATGCACTACGCAGCTTTGTAATTCACCCGTCATTATTAGCCCGCTTCGCGAATAAATTATTTATATATTTTATTATAAGGAGATGTCTATGGGACTTTTTTCAAGAAAATCAAAAAAGAAGAAGCAGGATGACTATAAAGGAACTTCAGATGCCCTTACGCTCGAAGACGATTTGCAGTATGAGCTATACTCGGAGGTTCTCCAAGTTGACGATTCTGTTTCTGAACAAACAGAGCAAAACAAAGTCATAAAAAAGAAGCCACCAGATCTGAGCGACGAGATTCGCAAACTTTCCGCTGACCCGATTACAGAACATATCGGCAATCGATTGCAGGAAATTTTGACACTGCCCGCCTATGAATCGGACGATTTTATTGAAATATTTGATATGATTGAAGATTTGCTTCCTTTATATATAATAAAAGCAACCCAAAATGGTGATAACTCCGCACTATCTTCCGCTCTGGTTATGATCATGAACACAGACCATTCTATTCATGCAAAAACTTATGAGCATTTTGCTCAAGATCTTACTCATATTCCCGCGGATGCACAGACACTCAACGAAGCTTTTGAGCACATTGAACAAAAGGATGATGCATTTTTGCAAATCCATGCCGGTTTCAATGCGTTGCTGAACGAGTACACCGCGCTCGTTTCAGAGTGCGAGGAACTTTCCGTTAGTCAGAAGAAGCTTTCCGGAGAGATTTTGAATTTCACCGATTTAATTAACCTTCTTTCGGAAAAACACAAATTGAGCCCGGACTGGAACGGCAAGAAACAACAGATGGTGAAGTTGAGCGAGGAACTTAGCGTGAAGAGAAACAATTCTTTAAGCGAGGAAGCTCGCCTAAATCGAAAGATTGTCGATTTTTACAAGAAACAGAGCAGTGCGTATGCATCTTTTGTTGAGTTGATTCCGGATTTAATCGAAAAACCCGCCGGAGTCGACCCGGCAGAAACGGCGGCAAGCTCCAAACTTGTCTCTACTTTAACAGAAACAAGAGAGAAACTTCTATCTTATAGTGAAAGTCTATAAATTTCCTATGGATATTTTCTTGGAACCCGTAACGCACGCATAGCATAGTATATTGCAGGTGTATACGAAGCACCAAGAAAATTTGAAAGGGGAAAAAACTATGTCTATGCCTAACATTCCCAGCATCAACCCTTCCATTGACGTAACTAGAGATGATGCGATTAACATCATCTTGTCGTCGATCGGTCTTGAGGAGCTGAGCTTGGCTCACATCGTGAACGCTGAGGCAGAAAAAATCCAGTTTGCACTGGGCACTCTTGAAACTGCAACAGAGGCAGCCTCTCTTGAGCAGATTATGGAGGTCAACACTTCCGCGAAAAAGATGCTCCGTGATGTTATAAAAAATCAAATGCTTATCGGCATGAAGATGGAAGATACCGTTGAGCTTGCGTACCTAGCAAGCGAGGATGCTAAGGAAGAGCCGGTAGTCGAACCGGAAGTCTAAAACATATCGCCTATTCTTATTTAATGTGTAGGCAAAATGATGCACTGACCCCGACCTGCGAAGCCATCTTCGCAGGTTTTTCAAATTCTCACAGAATTTTCGTTTGACATTAACCTCGTTTTATGTAAAAATTTACATTATAAGCATATCATAAACAGAGGAACGTAAAATGGATAAACTAACACAAATAATACAGAGCCCTAACTTAGAGCAATTTATTGAACTCTTTGCACCGTTTAGAAAACTGATGCTAGAATACGAGTGCGCAATTTTAGAAGTGACGACCAAGCTCGAAGTTCTTAATAAAGAGCTTTCGTTGGAATTTAACAGAAATCCCTTTGAAAGCATCAAGTCCCGCCTTAAATCTCCAAAAAGTATATTTGAGAAGCTCAGAAAACTCGGCAAGGAGGTTTCTGTTTCAGCTATTGAGGAGAATTTAATGGATGTTGCGGGCATTCGGGTCACCTGCGCTTTTGCTGAGGACATCTATCTTTTGGTGAACAACCTCGTAAAACAAGACGACATCACCTTGCTCACTACAAAGGATTATATAAAAAACCCAAAGCCAAACGGTTACCGCAGCCTTCATCTAATCTTGGAGATCCCGATCTTCCTATCTGACGAGAAAAAACCTATAAAGATTGAAGTTCAGTTTCGTACAATTGCTATGGATTTTTGGGCGAGTGTCGAACATAAGTTAAAGTATAAAAAATCTCTTAAAAACGAGGAAGAACTTGTCGAGAGATTGGCTAAGTGTGCGGAAAAGATAAGTCTTCTAGACAACGAGATGAGCGAAATCCGCGCTTGCATAGACGAGGGCGAAGACTAACACTTTGCATTCGCGAATTTTTATTCAAAAAAACGGATGCACAATGGTCCTTCATAATATATTAATAAACTTTCATATTTCGTGTTTCACCTCATGAAAACCCGTGTATATATAGACATGAACACTGCAGCAAGAAGACGTTGCAATGAGGAGGATACGAAAATGAAGTTAAACACACAAAAAAAGACATTAAAATCAGCTTTGGCAATCATCTTGACGGTCGCAATGATTTTTACATTA
Source organism: uncultured Christensenellaceae bacterium (assembly GCA_964370275.1). GTDB lineage: Bacteria > Bacillota > Clostridia > Christensenellales > Christensenellaceae > CAYJIQ01. The sequence goes on along the minus strand of CAYJIQ010000193.1, from coordinate 1,057 downwards.
GTCCCAATTTCAGGCATCGCACTTGCATCCGATGACATCGAGAAACTTATCATAGCGAAAACAAACGATAAGGGTCAAAAATGGACTCTCTCCGTTTGGGCTACGGATGAAGATGATAACGGAGAGGATGAATATAACTACTCTCTAAAGAGAAACGACGAATTGCCCAGCGAAACGAACAATGAAAAGCTTGATTATAGTTTTAAAACTTTGACAATAGACGGCAAAACCGGGCAAGCTCAATCGGGAACATTTGAAAAGGGAGACACTCAAACTGTATTTCAGCTGTACACATGGGACGGCGATAAAGATGGAATAGACATTACTTTCACAGTAAAAAACTCGCAAATTCCTGAAAACGAAAAAAAGACAGAAACTATTGAAGAGAACTTGAAAATCGTTTACCATATCACAACAACCAACGGCGACAGCGTAAAGGAAAAGGAATTTACCAACGGCAAAAAAACTGTACTTGCAGATTATTCAGAGTTTACTGATTATAATGAAGAGTACTTCAAAGGTTGGGCAATCGAAAATGGCGGCAAAGTAGTTTATGGCAATGGCGCAACAATAAACACCGATAACAAAAACGTAGTGGATAACGAACTTCACCTCTACCCCGTTTTTAAAACTTACACAGTAACCTACAGACCTATGGATGGCGACAGCATCGGAGAACCGGTTAAATTTGAAGTAACGGTCGGAGATACTCACAACGTCATCAGCATTAGCAAATATTACGAATTAGACGATTACGACGGCGAGGGAGACATCGACCTTCACACAAAGTACTTTATTGATTGGAACACACAAAAGAACGGCAACGGAGTTTCATACGACAAAGACGATTCCTTTACAGTAACAGGTAACGTAACTCTTTACGCAAACTGGGAAGAAGGCGCACAGGCCAAAGTAGAAGACGACACAACACCAGACAGCAACTCGACCGACGGCGAAGATACCACAGGTGACGACGGGGCAAGCGGAGACGACAACACTTCGGGTGGAAACAATACAACAGGCGGAGACGACAATACTTCGGGTGGAAACAATACAA
>CAYJIQ010000192.1:2712-4179 GCA_964370275.1 uncultured Christensenellaceae bacterium | reverse complement strand
CAACGACCTCTCTTGGAGTTCTCAATCAAAGTGAAAAGGACAACATATTTTCCTGCGGCGCTAATGTAATAATGAAAAAGGTTACGCCCGACAAATACAAAAAGCTCTACGAAATCTACCCATCTAACATGGGCAAGACGAACATATATAAGGAAAGAAAGGAGTTGGAGCAACAACTTGCAAACCTGGGTTGTACTCCCGTGTGATACAATGTATAATGCAAAATCTATGATAGCCGAGGAATTTATCGACAACCAAGAGATACTTTCAAGCTTAGAATATGCCGAAAAAAACAAAGATAACTTAACACTAATAGACTCAATTTTGCAAAAGGCAAAGGAAAAGACCGGTCTTTCACACAAAGAAGCCGCAGTGCTTTTGTTAAACGATAATCAAGAGGTCAAGGAACGAATTTTCGCCCTTGCCAAGGAGATTAAAAAGGATTTTTACGGCAACCGAATAGTACTGTTCGCTCCGCTATACCTTTCAAACTACTGTATAAACGGCTGTGTTTACTGCCCATACCACGGCAAAAACTGCAACATCGCACGCAAGAAGCTCTCTCAGTCTGATATCGAAAGAGAGGTAATTGCACTTCAGGACATGGGTCATAAGCGGCTTGCCATAGAATCGGGCGAACACCCTAAGATGAGCCCGATAGAATATATTTTAGAGTCGATAGACACTATTTATTCTATCAAACACAAAAACGGCGCAATCCGCAGGGTAAACGTAAACATTGCAGCAACAACTGTGGAAAACTATAAAAAGTTACATCATAAACCGACATACGAGCAGCTACACCCAACAGGGCCAAAAAGCGACTATGCGTATCATACGACTGCGATGGACAGAGCTATGCAAGGCGGGATAGACGACGTTGGGCTCGGAGTACTCTTCGGGCTAAACCTATATAAATACGATTTTGTTGGCATCCTTATGCACGCAGAACATTTAGAAGCTACTTACGGCGTCGGTCCTCACACTATTAGCGTTCCAAGAATTTGCCCCGCAGACGGCGTCGAAGTCAGTGAATTTGACAACGCAATTTCAGACGATATCTTTGAAAAGATTGTTGCAATTTTGCGAGTTGCAGTTCCATATACGGGACTAATCGTCTCGACAAGGGAAAGCGAAAGAGTCAGAACAAGGGCTCTACAAGTCGGCGTTTCTCAGATTAGCGGTGGTTCAAAGACATCGGTCGGCGGATATGCGGACGACGAACCCGAAGAGGAGAACTCAAAGCAATTTGATATCTCTGACACTAGAACTCTTGACGAAATAGTAAATTGGCTCATCCGTACAGACCACATTCCGAGCTTTTGTACAGCATGTTATAAGCTGGGGAGGACAGGAGACCGGTTCATGAGTTTATGTAAATCCGGGCAGATTAAAAACGTAAGACAACCAAACGCACTGATGACTCTAAAGGAGTTCGGTGTCGATTATCCAAGCCCCGAACCGGCA
>CAYJIQ010000192.1:0-2687 GCA_964370275.1 uncultured Christensenellaceae bacterium | reverse complement strand
CTCGCGAGGTTACAAAATCAAACCTACAAAAAATCGTATCTGGAGAAAGGGACTTTAGGTTTTAGTATTTAGGAATCCTATATACTCATCGCCCCACTTTCCCAGTTCTTCGAGGACGGGCATAAATTTTATTCCCACACTGCTTAGCGAATACTCAACTCGAGGCGGAACCTGGTTAAACTCATTTCTGATGATTAGACCCTCCTCCTCGAGTTTTTTTAGTTGTCTTGAAAGAGTAGTGTGCGTAATATTTTCAGGGATCATACGCTGAAGTTCATTGAATCTCACCGGCTTTTCGCATAGCAGATGTAAGATGTATATAGACCACTTTCCACTTAGCAATTTTTGCGCCGTCACATACGGGCATTTTCCAAACAGTTCCATTTCTCCTCCACGGTATCATAAAATATCGTACTTGTATTTATTGTCGCTATGCGTTTATAATAACACAGTAGACGGTTTGGTGCAAGAGCACGTTGCAAACTTCTCAAAAATGTAATATAATGGCAGGGTACGAAATTTTCAGACATGGGGAAATTACATGAAAAAAGTTGCAATAGTGACCGGCGGAACGAGCGGAATAGGACTATCATGTGTGAACATGCTCTTAAATAGAGGCTATACAGTTTATGCTGTTGCGAGAAAACACCGAGACATTCCGGGAGCTAGAGTTGTAACCGGTGACGTTTGTAGCGATGTTTCAATGAAAAAAATAATTGATGAAGTTGCAAAACACGAAGGAAGGCTCGACATCCTTGTCAATAATGCAGGCTTTGGAACTTCGGGCGCTGTGGAGTTTACCGAGATTTCACAAGCTAAGATGCAATTTGAAGTAAACTTTTTTGGAATGCTCAACTGCATAAAGCCGGCTGTACCTCACTTGCGCAATACAAAAGGCAAAATCATCAATATCAGTTCAATGACTGCCGTGTTTGCAATCCCATTTCAAGCTATGTATTCGGCATCAAAATGCGCTACAAACGGACTAACACTTGCACTGAGAAATGAATTAAAGCCATTCGGAATAGGTGTTTGCGCAGTTCAACCGGGAGATATAAAGACCGAATTTTCGCAGGTTAGACAAAAGGAATTCATTGGCACCGATATCTACGGCGATGTTATAAAACGAAGTCTTGAAATTATGGAAAAAGACGAAGAAAACGGTGCACATCCTGACGTTATCGGCAAGCGTGTTGCAAAAATCGCAGACAAAAAGAATGTGAGACCGCTTTATACCGTCGGATTTATCTACAAACTCTACGCATTTGCAAATAAAATCTTCCCAACAGGTTTGGTTTATAAGATTTTGCGCAAGATGTACACTTAGGCAAGTGTACGCGTTTGTATTTTTCGCTTTTGTTGCAAAGCCCCTGCCCGTAAATTTGGTTCTACCCGCACAATCGCGGTTAATATTTTAAATTTTTAGGAGGCATTATGAAAAGATTTATCATCTTACTTACTGTTGCAATTCTCGCATTTGCAGGTTGCACACCGACTGCATCTCCGGACGAAAAGCTGGTCGTCGCAATGGAACTTGCATATCCACCATTTGAAACCAAGGATGACGCAGGAAATCCGACCGGCGTTAGCGTAGACATTGCTATGGCATTTGGTGAATATTTGGGCAAAGAAGTGGAAATTTCTAACACAGAATGGACGGGACTCATCCCCTCTGTACAGACCGGACTTTCAGATATAGTCTTATCTTCTATGACGATTACAGAAGAAAGAAGCGAGCAGGTTGCTTTTTCAGATCCATATTCAAAATCTCTACTTGCAATTCTTGCTAACAAAGAATCCGGAATTACCGGGATCGAAGACCTAAACCAAGTCGGCAATGTCGTCGCAGTAAAAGAAGGCTCAACCGCTTTCCTTTATGCCCAGGCGAATATAGACAAGGCGGAAATCAGAACTTTTGACGACGAGAGCGCATGTGTTACCGAGGTTACTCAGGGACTCGCAGACGGATTTATGTATGACCAGCTCACAATTTATCGCCAACAAGCGGCAAACCCCGACACAACCGAAGCAGTCTTTGTTCCATTCCAAGACACCGAGTATTGGGGTGCGGCATTCGCCACGGACAACACAGAACTAAAAGACCAGTTTAATGCGTTTCTTGCCGAATTTAAGGCAAATGGCGGGTTTGACGAAATTACTCAAAAGTATCTAAGCGAGGAGTATTCAGCATTTGAAGAACTTGGATTTTCGTGGTTCTTTGATGTTGACTAATTAGAGTGAATATATTTATTTCAAAAAGCGAAAAAGTTTCATTTATCAAGGCGGCAATTAACATGCTCATAGTTAGCATGTTAATTGTTGCTCTTGTTTGGATTGCTCTTAACGCGATCGGACAGAGCATCGACTTCAGTTTTGTTGGCGAATACAGCATTAGAATTTGGGACGGATTTGTTCTCACTCTTCTTGTCAGCGTTTGCAGTCTTGTTCTGAGCATCGTCATCGGAGTTGTCTCAGCAGTTGCGCAGTCAAGCCAAATATTAGTCCTGCGCTACCTTGCAAAAGGCTACGTAGCTTTTATTAGAGGAACTCCGCTAATCGTTCAAATATATTTGCTCTTTTACATCGTATTTAACGCACTGGGCTTTACGGACCGGTTTGTGGCCGGTGTCCTTGTACTTTCCATATTCGAAGGTGCCTACATCTGCGAGATAATAAGAGGAAGTTTA
>CAYJIQ010000191.1:0-4185 GCA_964370275.1 uncultured Christensenellaceae bacterium | reverse complement strand
AGACCTGTTACGCTCCTTGTTCCAATATCAAGTGCAAAAATCAGCGGTTCATCCGCTGAGCGAAATTTCACCTGTTCGTTACTCATTAAAAACCTTTCAAAGCCAATTGCGTGCTACAATAGTGATATGTTATGCGCCAACACTTTTTATGTGTGCCGCTACCTTTACGTCCTCTTGTTTTATGTGAGAGATAAGCCATCCCGCAAGTGCAGAGTTTATCTTTCCCACAAGCGCTACAGAAGATCCGTCTTTCATAAGTTCGCGCTCCAGGTCTTTGACAGTTTGCACAAACTTAGCATGGTAAATCTTATGAGCTGTTATATGCGGATAGTTATACTTTGTTTGCAGTTGTTCTTCATGAGAAAAATGCTTTATTGTATATTGTTTTAAAAAACCAACTGTCTCGGCAATCTTTGAACGGCCGGCGCCTGTCCTACAAGCATCAAGAAGTTTGTTTATCGAATCTATCAGCATTTTATGCTCTGCATCTATAGTTGAATTACCGGTGTAAAGATCGGGCGAAAACTCATAAGCCATTTGTTTAAAATCTCCTAATATATAAGCACATTGCTGTAACTATACAATTTCATTTTAATATGGTCTTGCAAATTGTACAATCTTCCATTGGTCGTCGCTCCATAGGTCTCTTACAACAACCTGTCCCTGTGCGGAACTTGCGTCTAATACCTGTCCGTCTCCCATGTATATTCCAACGTGGTGAATATCTTTATATCGACCTTCGTTTGCGCCGACTTTTTCCCAAAAAACCAAATCGCCCGCTGCAAGTTGATCAGCAGAAATGGTGTATCCGTTTTCGTCGCAATATTGAGCCTGCGCCGCAGCTGTTCCCGGCAAAGAAACGCCAACTTTTTCGTATGCCCAGCGAGTTAAATATGAACAGTCGACATAGTCGCCCTGACCTCTCAAAGATTGAGAATAAGGATCGCCGACTCTTGAAAGCGCCGCATTGAGTGCCGTTTGGCCTTGGGGGCCTGCTGCGCTTGCATTAGTATTTGAAAGCAACGAAACGAGTGAGTTGTTGGTGCCCGAAAGAAGTCCTATCTGAGACAAAATCGACGAAGAGGCATCACCCGAAAGTTCGAGTGCGTTTTGCATCTGCGCCGCAAGTAAATTGTAAAAACCACCGTCCGACGCAGTGTAGGTGCGGTACATAGGTGTGTCAGCTAATTTCTGCGTTGAATTAATCGTTAAATCTTCCATGTCTACCTCGCATGACTATATATAAGAGTATACCCTCTCTAATTATATTATAGTTTCAAGTATGCAAAAAATCAAGTGTTTTATTGTGGATGTTGTAATAATTGTGATAGTTATAGGGCATCCCAAAGTTTTAAAATAATGGAGTTAGAAACGTCAAAACCCGAGTCTGTGAGTATAAGTCTGCCTGCATCAAGCACAGCAAGTCCCGAATCTACGAGCTCGTCTATGCAATTGCGATTGGAAAAAAGATTTGCGTCTACTCCGTAAATTGTTCGTATGCCGAGCATTACCGTTTCTTTTGCGTGCTCGAGCGGAAAATACTCCCTTTGAAAGTTGCCGTTTAAATATGCAGTCATGTCAGCTTCGTTGCTGTGTCTTTTTGGGGACAAGCAGGAGTGCGCTCCGACTCCGAGACCTACGTAATCTTTGAGCTGCCAATACTTTAAGTTGTGAGTGCATTGGCGATTAGCTTTGGCAAAGTTAGAAATTTCGTACCTGGAAAAATTCATATCAGAAAGCATCTGTGCAGCCGTGCGAAAAAACTCCCTATCTGTGTCCTCGCAGGGGAGGTCGAATTCGTCGTTTTCATACATGTCGTGAAAAAGAGTATTCTGTTCGATTTTAAGTGAATATGCTGAGACATGTTCAAAATCTTTAAGGAGTGAAACGGTGTCTGCAACATCCTCGATGGTTTGCCCCGGTAGGCCGAGCATTATATCTGCATTAATGTTAGAAAAACCCGCCTGTCTTGCGTAGTCGACGCAGGTAAGAAAGTCGCTAAGCGTGTGTGTTCTCCCGAGTGTCTTTAGAATTGAGTCGTTTGCAGATTGTAAGCCGATGCTCATTCGGTTTATCCCGGATTTTATATATTCTACGCATTTGTGCAAGGTAAGTGTGTTTGGATTTGCTTCTATCGAAATCTCTGCCCGAGACGAAATGTTAATGTATTTGCTAACTGCGTTCATCAGGCGGGAAATTTCGCCGGAGTCTATGCAGGAAGGAGTTCCGCCGCCGATAAAAACGCTATCACAGCAAAACCCCGCATACTCGGACGCTTCCTTTATCAGTGCGTCGATGTACACGGGTATTAACTGCGAGTATCCGGTATATGACAAAAAGTCGCAGTAGTTGCATTTTGTAAGACAAAATGGTATGTGTATGTAAAGTCCCGTCATCAGTTTAGTTTGAGCACGGACATAAATGCCTCGGAGGGAACCTCTACGCTTCCTACTTGACGCATACGCTTTTTACCCTCTTTTTGTTTCTCGAGGAGTTTTTTCTTACGTGTGATGTCGCCGCCGTAGCACTTTGCCAGTACGTCTTTTCTCATCGCCTTTACGGTTTCTCTTGCGATTACCTTTCCGCCTATTGCTGCCTGGATTGGAATTTCAAACATCTGACGTGGAATCACCTCTTTTAACCGCTCGGCGATAGCGCGCCCTCTTGCATAGGCTCTATCCTTGTGTACGATAATAGAAAGTGCATCGCAAACATCGCTGTTCAACATTATGTCGAGCTTTACGAGTTGGCTCTTCTGGAAGCTTTTTACGTCATAATCCATACTCGCATATCCGCGTGTTTTAGATTTTAGCAGGTCAAAAAAGTCGTAGATAATCTCATTTAACGGAAGGTCGTAGTGAAGGACGGCGCGAGTTTCCTCGATATATTCCATGTTTCTGAAGTTTCCGCGCTTTTCTTGACATATCTCCATGACCGCGCCAACGTAGTCTGTCGGGGTCATAATGGAGACGTCCGCCATAGGTTCTTCCATAAATTCTATGTGTGAAGGGTCGGGAAGGTTTGTCGGGTTGTCCACCATAAGTTCGGATCCGTCCGTCAATGTTACCCTATAACTTACGCTCGGAGCGGTGGTAACGAGTCCTAAGTTAAATTCGCGCTCCAATCTCTCTTGAATAATCTCCATATGGAGAAGTCCTAAAAATCCGCATCTAAAGCCAAAACCGAGGGCTACAGACGTTTCAGGTTCGTAGATAAGCGAAGCGTCGTTTAGCTGTAATTTCTCAAGTGCATCCCTTAAAGCTTCGTATTCTGCGCCGTCTGCGGGGTAAATTCCGCAAAAAACCATTGAAGTTACCTTCTTATAACCGGGCAAAGGTTCGCTTGCAGGGTTGTCTACAGTGGTTACTGTGTCGTCGACTCTTGTGTCTGAAACGTTTTTAATACTCGCACAAACATAGCCAACATCGCCTGTTTCAAGGGATTTTGTTGGAGTAAGCCCCGGGGAGAAAACGCCAACTTCGGTGACGGTAAAAGACTTTTTAGTCGCCATAAAGTGAATGTTCATCCCGGGCTCGAGTCTACCCTCTTTAATTCTGATATAAGAGATAGCGCCTTTGTAGTTGTCATAATATGAATCAAACACAAGAGCACGGAGCGGAGATGAAATATCTCCGTTTGGTGCAGGAAGGTGTTCTGCAACGGCATCTAACACCGTTTCGATAGCTATTCCATTTTTTGCGCTGATTCTTGGTGCATAGGAGCAGTCAAGACCCAGGACATCCTCGACCTCTTGGGCAACTTCGTCGGGTCTTGCCGAGGGCAAGTCTATTTTATTTATGACCGGTAAAATCTCAAGGTCGTTGTCCAGTGCTAAATAAACGTTTGCAAGAGTCTGTGCCTCAATCCCCTGAGAAGCGTCGATGACTAAAATTGCACCTTCGCAGGCAGCAAGAGACCTAGAAACTTCGTAGGTGAAATCCACGTGTCCCGGGGTGTCGATGAGGTTGTATTCGTATTCAATTCCGTCTTTGATGTGATACATCTTTACAGCCTGAGATTTTATTGTTATCCCACGCTCACGCTCGATATCCATTGTATCAAGCAACTGATCTTCCATGTCGCGCACACTTACGGTGTTTGTTTTTTCAATAAGCCTGTCTGCCAAAGTGGATTTGCCGTGGTCTATGTGAGCGATAATGCAAAAGTTTCTTATCCGTTTCTGTC
>CAYJIQ010000190.1:0-4201 GCA_964370275.1 uncultured Christensenellaceae bacterium | reverse complement strand
CAAGACGGCGAAAACATGAATGCAGCTCTTGAAACAGCAGGATATGAGGTTGACCTTCAGTACGCAGCAAACGACATCGCAACACAGGTTTCGCAGATCCAGAACATGATTACAAACGGCGCACAAGTGCTCGTTATCGCATCGATCGACGGTTCTTCGCTCGGAACAGTTCTTGACGAAGCTAAAACAGCAGATATTCAGGTTATCGCATACGACCGTCTAATCATGGACAGTGATGCAGTTTCCTACTACGCAACATTTGACAACTCACTTGTTGGACAAAAACAGGGCGAATACATCGTTGAAGCACTTGACCTTGAAAACGCAGAAGGTCCTTTCAACATCGAGTTCATCACAGGCGACCCCGGCGACAACAACATCAACTTCTTCTTTGATGCTGCTATCGAAGTTCTTCAGCCCTACATCGACAGCGGAAAGCTTGTAACTCCTTCTGGTCAGACTGAAAAGACAGAAGTTGCAACAGCAAACTGGGCAACAGACGCTGCACAAGCACGTTTTGACGCAATTCTTTCCTCAAACTACGCTGACGGCACAACGCTTCACGCAGTTCTTGCTTCAAACGACTCTACAGCTCTCGGCGTTGCAAACTCGCTTGCAGCAAACTACACAGGCGAATATCCTGTTCTTACAGGACAAGATTGTGACGTTCAGTCCGTTAAAAACATGATCGCAGGCAAACAGTCAATGTCAGTGTTCAAAGACACTCGTGACCTTGCAGATGCAACAGTTCAGATGGTTGATGCTATCATGAAGGGTACAGAACCTACAATCAATGATACAGAAACTTACGACAACGGCGCAGTAGTTGTTCCTAGCTACCTCTGCGAACCAATCGTTTGCACAATTGATAACTACGAAGAAATTCTTATCGATTCGGGTTACTACACAGCAGAAGACTTAGCATAGTTTTACCAAGCTATCTTTGGGATACAGGTGAACCTCACCTGTATCCCTTAAAATTATGGAGGAAAACGTGAGCGAGATTATTCTTGAGATGAAAAATATCGTTAAGAAGTTTTCGGGAGTCGTTGCATTAAAGGACGTTAACTTCAAGGTCGAAAAGGGCGAAATTCATGCACTTATCGGCGAAAACGGAGCAGGCAAGTCCACATTGATGAACGTGCTTTCGGGAGTTTATCCGCATGGAACTTACGAGGGCGATATAATATATAACGGCGAAGTGTGTAAATTTAACACAATAAAGGACAGTGAAGCAAAGGGAATTGTAATTATACATCAAGAACTTGCACTCGTTTCGTATATGAGCATAGGCGAAAATATGTTCCTGGGAAACGAACTTTCGGGCAAGTTTGGAATTGATTGGAATGAAACATACGCTCAGAGCGAAAAATATTTAAGAACGGTGGGTCTGACAGAATCGGCACACACACTAATAAAAGATATTGGCGTTGGAAAGCAACAGCTTGTCGAAATTGCAAAAGCATTGCTTAAAAACGCAAAGCTGCTTATCCTCGATGAGCCTACATCCTCGCTAAACGAGGCTGATTCACAGGCGCTTCTTGATTTGCTGCTTCAATTTAAGGAAGATGGATTAACCTCCATTATTATCTCCCATAAATTAAACGAAATTCAATACGTGGCGGACAAAATTACAATAATCAGAGATGGTGAGACAATCGAAACGCTTGATAATCGCTCCGGCGAAGTAACGGAACCCAGAATTATCAGCGGAATGGTTGGCAGAGAACTTGCAGACCGCTTTCCTAAACGAAAAGATGTCAAAATAGGCGAAACTCTTCTTGAAGTTAAGGACTGGAGTGTGCATCATCCTCTGTACAGCGAGCGTAAGGTTGTAGACAACGTCAATTTTAATGTAAAACGCGGCGAGGTTGTGGGTATTTCGGGTCTTATGGGTGCAGGAAGAACCGAGCTTGCTATGAGTATATTCGGCAAAAGCTACGGAGCAAACATAAGCGGATAATTGTTTATAGGCGGAAAAGAACCTAAGCTTAAAAACGAAAAAGATGCAATAAAAAATAGAATTGCGGATGTTACAGAAGATAGAAAAGGCAATGGACTTATTTTAACAGAGCCGATAAGGACAAACACGACGCTGGCAAATCTTTCAGAAATTTCCTCCGGTCTTACGATAGACTCGGACAAAGAGTATGATGTTGCAAACGACTATAGGGAAAAGCTAAAGACAAAATGTAGCTCAGTTGACCAAAATGTCGGAAATCTCTCGGGAGGTAATCAGCAAAAGGTATTGCTTGCAAAGTGGATGTTTACAAACCCGGATGTACTCATTTTGGACGAGCCTACAAGAGGTATAGACGTTGGTGCTAAGTATGAGATATATTGCATAATTAACCAACTTGTATCCGAGGGCAAATCCGTCGTTATGATTTCCTCAGAGCTACCCGAAGTCCTCGGTATGAGCGATAGGATATACGTAATGAACGAAGGCAGAATGGTAGCCGAGCTTGATTCAAAAGATGCAACACAAGAAATTATAATGGGCGAAATATTGCGCTCAACTCGTGATGTCAGTGCGAACGTTGCTCACGAATAGATAAAATAAGTTAAGGAGATAGTTATGAAAATAAAAGCTATAAGTTTTTTTCAAAAATACACAATGATTATTGTGCTTGTGCTGGTTGTAGTGTTCTTTTCAATTCAGACAAACGGCGCACTGCTCTTGCCACAGAACGTTACTAACCTAATCTCTCAAAACGCATACGTGTTTGTGCTTGCAACGGGTATGTTGCTGTGTATCCTAACCGGTGGTAACATCGACCTTTCTGTAGGATCGGTCGTGTGTTTCGTTGGTGCGGTTGGTGCAATCTTTATGGACGGAGGCATGAATATCTGGCTTGCAGTTATAATCATGCTCATTATCGGTGCGCTAATCGGCGCATGGCAGGCTTTCTGGATTGCCTTTGTAAGAGTGCCGCCATTTATCGTAACTCTTGCGGGAATGCTTGTGTTCAGAGGTCTTTCAAACGTTGTTCTTAACGGAAAAACTGTTTCGGTTACAGATCAGGTCTTTATAGATGTGTTCGGCGGTGGTGCTTCGTGTTATGTTCCGGATTTCTTCGGAGGTGGAGAGGACATTAACCTCTTTGCGCTAGTCGTTGGAATAATTGTTGCAGTGCTGTTTGTATACTTGCAAGTGAGCAAACGCATGGGCAGAACAAAATGAGGCCTTCAAGTTGAATCGCTTGGGGCGATGATCACAAAAACGGTTATCATTGCCGGCGTCATCGTATACATGGCGTATCAGCTAAGTCAGTTTAGAGGAATCCCGACTTCGCTCATTTGGGTAGCGTTGGTAGTTCTTATTTACGGCTTTATAACTTCAAAGACAAAAACAGGTAGACATTTTTACGCAGTTGGCGGAAACGAAAAGGCAACAAAACTTTCGGGTATCAACACCAATAAAGTTTATTTTATTGCATATACAAACATGGGGCTTCTTTCGGCACTTGCCGGAATTCTTACAATTGCTCGTCTCACATCTGCACAGCCTACATACGGCACAAACTATGAGATGGACGCAATTTCCTCGTGCTTTATCGGTGGTGCTTCGGCATACGGCGGAGTTGGTACAGTTCAGGGTGTTATCATCGGTGCTCTATTGCTTGGTGTTATAAACCTTGGAATGAGTATCATGGGTGTTGACCAGAACCTCCAAAGAGTTGTTAAAGGTCTAGTTCTTCTCGCGGCTGTTATCTTCGACATCATGTCAAAGAAGAGAACTAAATAGTTAAGCAATTATTTAAGTAGATTTGCAAATGAAAGACCTGCTCGAAATCAACGAGCGGGTCTTTTTTGGCGTTTACTCAAATATGTTCAGCAGATATCCGTATCCCTGCGCTTGCATATCATCTTTGTGGATGAATTTAAGCGAAGCGCTGTTTATACAGTATCTCAAACCTCCGTCATCTGTGGGGCCATCATCAAACACGTGCCCTAAGTGAGAATCTCCTGAGCGACTGCGGATTTCTGTGTTTACCGTAAAAAATCCGTGATCATCGTGCTCGGTGACAACTTCGGGCGCAATCGGTCTTGTGAAACTAGGCCATCCTGTGCCCGAATCGAACTTATCTTCAGAAGAAAAAAGTGGCTCTCCTGTGGTGATATCAACGTAAATACCGGGGTCGTAATTTTCGTTATATTCGTTATTAAACGGCGCTTCGGTGCCGTCGAGCTGAGTAAC
>CAYJIQ010000189.1:1263-4235 GCA_964370275.1 uncultured Christensenellaceae bacterium | reverse complement strand
AAAATTTGATGCAGTCGGCCTTAAACCCGAGGATATCAAAACTTTAAAAGACATAAGACTTATTCCCTTTACAACAAAAGACGATTTTAGGGACAACTATCCCTTTGGCATGTTTGCAGTTCCTCGTGAAAAGATAAACAGAATTCACGCTTCTTCGGGTACAACGGGAAAGCCGACGGTAGTAGGCTATACGGATAAAGACCTGGCTAATTGGGCGGAAATGATGGCGAGAGTTTGCTGTGCGGCGGGCGCAAGACCTACCGACATGGCGCAGGTTGCCTTTGGATACGGACTTTTTACAGGTGCGCTTGGGCTTCACATGGGGCTTGAAAAGATGGGCGTCGGCGTAGTTCCCGTTTCGAGCGGAAACACAAAGCGTCAGCTTATGCTTATGCAGGACTTTGGAACGGAATTGCTGATAAGCACACCTTCTTATGCGATGCACATGGCGGAGGTTGCTCAGGAGATGGGGATAGATACAAAAAAACTCCCGCTCAGAGTTGGTCTTTTCGGTGGAGAAGGTCATACAGAATCTATGAGAGCTGAGCTTGAAAAAGCTTGGAATTTCACTTCGACAGAAAATTACGGCCTTTCGGAGACAGGCGGTCCGGGCTTCTCGGGCGAATGTTACTTAAAAAATGGAATGCATATAACGACGGATATGTACATCGCTGAGATTGTAAACCCCGAAACGGGCGAGCCGCTTCCCGAGGGTGAACACGGCGAGATGATAATAACTGCTATAGACAAAGAGTGTCTGCCTGTGCTCAGATACAGGACAAAGGACATTTCGTGGATTGACAACACTCCCTGTGAGTGCGGAAGAACCACTACAAGAATGGGCAAGATTCAGGGACGAACTGACGATATGATGATTATAAGCGGTGTCAACGTATTCCCGTCGCAGATTGAAAATGTCGTGGTCGGAATGGAGGAAATTTCTCCAAACTACGAAATAATCCTGCGCAAAAAAGGTCGCATGGACAAAATCGAGGTGAGGCTTGAGGTCTTAGACTCGAGTGTGCTCGATAGCTATACAAAACTTGAAGAGCTAAAGGCAAGAGTTCAAGGTAACTTGTTCTCGGTGCTCAATATACACGTAAAGATAACGCTTGTTTCGCCGAATACTTTAGAGAGGTTTGAGGGCAAAGCAAAACGCATCAAAGATTTAAGAGAGGAATAATTTATGAAAAAAATTATGCTTGGCAATGAAGCCATCGCAAGGGGAGCGTACGAAGCGGGCGTTAAGGTTATCGCCTCTTACCCCGGCACACCCAGTACGGAAATAACAGAATATTGCGCAAAATACGACGAAGTTGATGTGCAGTGGTCACCAAACGAAAAGGTAGCTATGGAGGTTGCATTCGGCGCATGTGTCGGCGGAGCCCGCTCTATGACATGTATGAAACACGTCGGACTAAATGTTGCGGCAGATCCACTGTTTACGGCGGCATACGAAGGCGTAAACGGCGGCTTTGTAATTCTTGTAGCAGACGACACGGGCTGTCACAGCTCTCAAAACGAGCAAGATTCAAGATTTTATGCGAGAGCTTCGGGGATTCCCATGCTTGAACCAAGCGACAGCGAGGATGCAAAGGAATTTGTAAAGCTGGCGTTTGAGATGAGTGAACAGTTTGACATACCCGTACTTGTGCGCTCAAACACGAGGGTTTCTCACTCAAGAGGAATTGTTCAGATGCAAGACAGGGTCGAAGTTCCTGTAAAGCCATACGTAAAAAACGTTGCTAAGTTTGTAATGATGCCCGCAATGGCTGTAAAGTCGCACATCACACTCGAACAGCGCCTAAATAAGTTAAAGGAATATGCAGAAACCTGCCCCGCAAACACCATCGAGATGAATGATAAAAAGGTAGGAATTATCACTCAGGGTGTGGCATATCAGTATGCAAAGCAATCTATGCCAAATGCGAGCATTTTAAAGCTGGGCATGGCATACCCGCTTCCTGAAAAGATGATTCGTGAATTTGCAGACAGCGTAGACGAGCTTTATGTAATCGAAGAGCTCGAGCCATTCATCCAGAACCAAATTGCAGTCATGGGAATTAAGGCAAAGGGCAAAGAACTGCTTACAGTTCAGGGTGAATACTCGGTAAATATGCTCAACAAATTATTTAAAGACGAGGAAACTGCACACTGCGAGGTTGCAGATGCGCCCGGTAGACCGCCGATTTTATGTCCGGGATGTCCGCACAGAGGGCTCTACTACGTGCTAAACAAGTTAAAGCTCACGGTGTCGGGAGATATCGGATGCTACACTTTAGGTGCTCTTCCGCCACTAAGTGCGCTTGACACCTGCCTTTGCATGGGAGGTTCAATCACGATGGCTTTTGGACTTGAAAAAGCCCAGGGCAAAGAATTTGCTAAAAATACCGTCGCAGTTATCGGAGATTCGACGTTTATGCACTCGGGAATCACCGGGCTTATCGACATGTACTACAACGGATCGATAGGAACCGTTATAATTGCAGACAATTCGATAACGGGCATGACGGGACACCAGGATAATCCGACAACGGGTAAGGACGCAAAGGGAAATCCCGCACCTGTCGTAGATATCGAGAAGCTTGTAAGTGCAATCGGAATTAAAAATGTGCGTACGGTGGATCCGTTTGATATAAAAGGTCTTGCAAACATTTTAAAGGAAGAGACGCAAAGGGGAGAGCTCAGCGTTATTATCACAAAGCGCCCCTGTGCTCTCATAGTAAAGGCACCGGACGAGGACTACAAAATTTCAGAAGGCTGCAAAAAGTGCAGTAAGTGCATGGGAATAGGCTGTCCGGCAATTAGAAAAACGCAGGATGGATTCAGCATTGCAAGCGAGCTTTGCATAGGTTGCGGACTTTGCACGAACATCTGCCCGTTCGGCGCAATTGTGGAGGTGTAATTATGGAAAAAAATATTCTTATAGTCGGAGTCGGCGGTCAGGGAACACTTTTTGCATCGGTGCTCAT
>CAYJIQ010000189.1:736-1253 GCA_964370275.1 uncultured Christensenellaceae bacterium | reverse complement strand
TTTCAGAAGTTCACGGAATGGCACAAAGAGGCGGAAGCGTCGTTACACACGTGCGCATGAGCGACAGCAAGGTCTGTTCTCCGATTATAGACAAAGGTTGCGCAGACATTATCGTCGCATTCGAGCTTTTAGAAGCGTATAGATATATGCCCTACTTGAAAAAAGGAGGAAGTGTATATGCGAGCACTCAGCGTGTACTGCCCATGCCCGTTATCATCGGAGCTGCGGAGTATCCGTCTGACATTGAGGGCTTTTTAAAGCAAAATTCGAGTGAGGCTATTTTTGTAGATGCGCTAGGCATTGCAGAAGAGATGGGCAATGTCAAAATAGCTAATGTAATTATGCTGGGCGCGCTTGCAAAAAAACTTGATTTTAGCAAAGAACAGTGGTTTTCTGCGATTGAAAGATGTGCTAAGCCAAAGTTTATCGACCT
This sequence comes from uncultured Christensenellaceae bacterium, assembly GCA_964370275.1. Lineage (GTDB taxonomy): Bacteria > Bacillota > Clostridia > Christensenellales > Christensenellaceae > CAYJIQ01. The sequence goes on along the minus strand of CAYJIQ010000189.1, from coordinate 820 downwards.
TAACAAAAAAGCATTTGAAGCAGGATATACTGCTATTTAATACTAAATATAGGAGCGAAATATGTACTGGAATACAAACATTGA
>CAYJIQ010000189.1:0-726 GCA_964370275.1 uncultured Christensenellaceae bacterium | reverse complement strand
TATAGGGTGTCTATGGAAAAACTTCAGCTTGAACGCCTGCAAAGGACGGTGCTGAGGGTTTATCAAAATGTACAGACCTACCGTGAAAGAATGCAAAAAGTTGGAATTGCGCCCGAAGACATTAGGAAGCTAAGCGACATAAAGTATCTTCCGTTTACGGAAAAGGACGATTTGAGGGACAACTATCCCTATGGTATGTTCAGCGCGCCTATGAGCGAAATTGTAAGAATTCACGCGTCTTCAGGTACTACGGGAAAACCGACGGTTGTTGGATACACACAGCGTGACATAACAAACTGGTCTGAACTTGTCGGACGTTGCATAACTATGTGTGGCGGAACAAAAGGCGATGTCATCCAGGTTGCATATGGATACGGGCTGTTTACCGGTGGGCTTGGGCTGCACTACGGTGCAGAGAGAATCGGAGCATCTGTTATCCCAATTTCAGGCGGAAACACAAAAAGACAGATAATGCTTATGAAGGACTTTGGTTCCACAATGCTTTGTTGTACTCCGTCATATGCGCTTGTAATCGCAGAGACAATGAAGGAAATGGGCATAGATCCGAAAGAAATTAACCTAAAAGCAGGAATATTCGGCGCAGAGCCTTGGACAGAAGGAATCAGAAGGCAGATTCAAGATGAGCTTGGGATAGCTGCAATGGACATTTACGGGCTGAGCGAAATCGTCGGACCGGGTGTTTCGTGCGAGTGCACAGAGCGCAAG
>CAYJIQ010000188.1:0-4238 GCA_964370275.1 uncultured Christensenellaceae bacterium | reverse complement strand
TTCTTTAAGTGGCGTTGTGCGAAGTTTTGCTCCTTTTTGTTCGGGTTTGATTATTTTTCGCCTCTCGCACTTTGTGTCATCATTAATACGGCCCAACATCATTTTCGAAGCAGCTTCGCCCAGTTTATAAAACGGTATATATACATTTTTCCCCCCGCTGTAGTCTATCCATTCCCAGGGTTGCAGCGAAACTATGGTTGGGCGCGGTTCGTGAGGGTAGTACACCAAGTCTACAGCGCGCAACACGCTGCTGTACATAGCTCTGTTTGAAACAAGAATGACACTCGGTCTTTGTTTTAAGTTCAATATACGCATTGCAGAGCGAAAAGCATCGCCGTCTTCATATCCGCATGATTCAATGTAGCTAGGTTGAATGCTTATCTTTTGATCGCACAGTGTGGAAAAATAACTATTTAGTACGTCCGCTTCAAATGTATATTCCTTGGAGCCGGTAATAAGTGCAATCTTGTCTATTCCGCTTTTTATTATTTCTATGAGCTTCGCATTTATCATGTTTTTTATATCGAGTCCAACGTAGTGATACTTTCCGCCGGTAACTTCGTGGTGGATAAATACAATTTTCAATCCGTTTCCTATTATTTCGTCAAAAAACGCCTCGTTTGAAGGTTGACACGTTATAAGAATGACGCCTGCGACATTTCTCATCAACCCATCATTAAGAAGTCGTCTTTCTTCTGCGGGAACTTCATTGGATATTTGGAAGTTTACAAAGAAACCTTCCTCTTTTAACTTGCGATTGATACGGTCATAAATGTAAATATACTCTCTGTTGTTGTTGTTTGGAATGACCAAAAGAATTTCTTTCGTGAATTCTTGCTTTAAATTTCGAGCAATCGAATTTGGCTTATACCCTAGTTCCGCCATGGCGGCTTTTACTTTTTGAATTTTGTCTACACTCACATTTGTAAGTCCGTTAATCACGTTTGAAACCGTTCCGTGCGAAACACCCGCTTTTTTTGCGACTTCTTTGATTGTAACCATATCATTATTCACTTCCTTTTTTAAGTGTGAGAAATAACGCAAGTGCGATAAATCAATTCGATTATATCACATTATTTGTGGATTTAATACTGAAAATAAAAAATTTGAAATAAATTACTTGCATTTTAAAAAAATATGAGTTATAATTGCATTATTGGAACGTACCATCTTATTTTACTTGCACCTAACACGTGAAATAAGAAAGGTGAGTTTAATCATGACATCAAAAGAGGCAGCAAAATTAATTGATATCAGCGCAGTAAGAACGCCACACGCACATGCGGATATTATAGAGTGTGTTGATATTGCAAAAAAGTACGGATTTATTAACGTTCATTCTTTACCCAGTTGGACTAAAGAGGTTAGCAAACTTTTGGCAGATGTGCCGGAGGTGTATGTTGGTGCGCCTGTTGGGTTTCCTGGCGGAGCACACAAGACGCAAGTTAAGCTATTAGAGGCTAAATTGCTGCTCGAAGACGGTGTAGAAGAAATGGACATTGTAATGAATGTCGGTAAATTTAAAAACAAAGAATACGACTATGTTTTAAATGAACTAAACGAAATAATAGCATTAGCACCCAAAAACGTATTAACAAAAGTAATAATTGAAATTAACTGTTTGACGGACGAAGAGCTTGATAAGGCTTGTGAACTTGTTATGCAAACAAATGCCGATTTTCTCAAAACGGGAACGGGATGGATACCGGGTGATGCTAATGTGGAACGAATTTCACGAATCAAAGAACTTACAAAAGGAAAGATCAAAGTTAAAGCGGCAGGTGGGATAAGAACTCGTGAAGAGTTTGACCGTTTGCTTGAACTTGGCGTCGAACGTTTTGGAATAAACACAAAATCAGCCCTTGAAATTGTACAAAGTTATGAGTGAGGTGACCATGGTGGATAGCACAAAGAAAATAATAGCATATGACCTTGGGACAGGTGGCATTAAAGCCTCGCTGTTTGATCTAAACGGAGTGTCTTACGCGAGCACATTTAAACAATATGAAACATATTACAGTGGTTCTCAATTTCACGAGCAAAACCCTCTGGATTGGTGGGATGGAATTGTTCACTCGACAAAAGAGCTTCTAAGCAAAACCCTAGTCTCAAAAGATGATATTTTGGGCATGTCAATTTCCGGGCACTCGCTTGGTGCGATTCCTATTGACAAGGAAGGAAATTTGATTAGAGACCGGGTTCCTATCTGGTCTGATACCAGAGCAACAGAACAATCAGACAGATTTTTCTCTGAGGTTTCCTACGAAGATTGGTATATGACTACAGGTAATGGATTTCCTTCTGAATGCTACTCGATTTTTAAAATTATGTGGTACAAAGACACAGAACCTGAGGTGTTTGCCAACACATATAAGGTGCTCGGATCAAAGGATTATTGTAATTATCTACTGACGGGCAATTGCTATACCGACTATTCCTACGCATCGGGAAGTGGTGTCTACGATTTAAAGGCAAGAAAATATGTCAGCGAATATGTTAAAGCTGCAGGGATAGATATGGATATTATGCCCGAGATTATTCCATCTCACGCTGTTGTCGGAAGCTTGACGCAAAAGGCAGCAGATGCGCTTGGGCTATCAACTTCCGTGCAGGTAATTTGCGGCGGAGTTGACAATTCGCTTATGGCGCTTGGGGCAAAAGGCACACAGGATGGAAGAACATACACATCACTTGGCTCTTCGAGTTGGATTGCCGTAATAGGAAACGAACCGATATTGGATTTTAAAACAAAACCCTTTGTATTTGAGCACTGCATAGAGGGGCTGTATACGTCGGCAACCAGTATTTTTTCGGCAGGGAACAGCTTTAGATGGGTAAGAGACGTGCTTTGTTCGGATCTGGTTGAAAAAGAGAAGTCGGGCGAAATAGAAGATGCGTATGTTGAGATGAATAAAATGCTCGTAAACTCTCCGATAGGTTCAAACAAACTTATTTTTAATCCCAGTATGGCAGGCGGATCCATGTTTGAGGAGAGCAAAAACATCGTAGCAGGATACATGGGTCTTACACTCGGCCACACAAAAAATGATGTTATCCGCGCGGCGATGGAGGGGATAACCTTCAATTTAAAGTATGCAATGGATCTTCTGGCGCAATATCACCCTGGCCTTACACAGATGCTTATAGTAGGAGGGGGTAGTAAGAGCGAAGTTTGGCGACAGATGTTCGCAGATATATTCAATATGGAAATTATTAAAACAAATATTTATCAAGATGCAGCATCACTTGGTGCGGCTGCGTTGGTTGCTTATGGGCTTGTATACTGTAAGGACTACAGCATACTCGATACGATTCATCAAGTAGAATCAGTACAAACGCCAAACGCCGACAAACACAGTTCATATAGCAAACTTTATCCGATTCATCGCGAAGTTGCACACTATATGGCGGTAACAGGAGACAGACTAAAAGAAATTGAGCTATAGATTGTTTCGGGTTGCACACAAAACATTTCCTCCGAAATATTAAAAATTGCGACCTTTACGGCTGCCCGAGAATTACCGAGTAAGACAAATTCTCGGGCACTATGAAAAAATGAAAAGAGAAAAATGATGAGTTTTATCAGGACTGTACTTGGTGACAAGCAAAGTGTTGGTTGGTGCCAGTGTCATGAACATTTATTCCTAGAGGAAGGTCCGGGCTCTGTTATGCACGGCGCACTATTGATGCAAGACTACCAAAAATCACTCAACGAGATAAACACATATAGGAGTTCGGGAGGTTGTGCATTTGTCGATGCACAACCTGCAAACAGCGGTCGGATTGCGGAGTGGCTTGTGCTTGCCTCGCAGCAAAGCGGGGTCGATATTATCGCAAGCACAGGATTTCATAAAACGGTATTTTATTCGGATTCGGAGTATATTTTTAGCTACAGTGAAGATCGGATAACTCAGAAGTATATCAAAGAAATTACAAAAGGGATGAGCTCGTCTGTTAAAGATGGAAATAAAACGCTGAGCGCTTGCTCGGGGATTATTAAAGTCGCTGTTGATAAAGGAGGAGTATGCGCCAATCGCGTTTACGAAAAGCTGTTTCATGCGGCAATTGCAGCGGCCAAGCAAACAGGAGCACCAATATTGGCACACTTTGAAAATGGTGAGGATGTTTTTGAGCTATTAAACTTTATGTCAAAGTTCGAACTTGAGCCGAGCAGGCTGATTGCATGTCACCTTGACAGAGCAAGAAAAAACGAATTTGGCTATCACAAAGATGTGGCA
>CAYJIQ010000187.1:0-4286 GCA_964370275.1 uncultured Christensenellaceae bacterium | reverse complement strand
CAAGATTGCGAACGGGTACCCCAGAACCTTGTTTTTTCACAATAAAGAAAAAAAGAATCGGTTTCGGTCTATTTCAGAGATAAAAATGACAGAGCATAAATTAAGCCCGACGCAAACATAAATATCGGCGCAAACATCCGTGAAATCTGAAAATCCCTCAACATCGGGCAAACGAAACTTTCGATAATGCTCGAACTTGAGGGATTTTGCCTGACGAGAGAGGCGCTTGTAAAGATAGAGCGAGGAATTTAACACATAGGCGGCTCTCAATTAAGAGGTATCAGGGATGCGCTTAACACCACCTACGATCAGATTCTAAAGTGATTACTTCACGTTATTTGCAAATTCATTGTTGACGAGTTTAGAGTAGTCGGCTCGTGCGTCCAGTTCGCCCGCTTCCTCCATGATATCCTGCAAACGGTCAAGCTCTTCTTCGGCAATAGTTCCGTCCACCTTCCAAGCGTCGATATCCTTATATCGCTGCACAACCGTTTCCATAATTTCCATCGAAGTGTCGGGGAACTGCGAAATTATCGCCTCGGCAACCGTCTTTGCGTCGTTTTCGCTTACCCATTCAAGTCCCTTTACAACGGCATTTGTAAACTTTTGCAGGAGTTCGGGGTCTTGCTCAAGCAGGCTGTTGTTTGCAAAATATGCGGTGTAGGGAAGTTCTCCGCTTTCCTGACCGAGCGAGGTGAGCACGTAGCCCTGACCTTCGGCTTCGACCATCGAGGCGGTCGGCTCAAACAGTGCGACGTAATCACCCTGGCCACCCGTAAATGCTCCAGCCATCATGCTAAATTCGACGGCGGTGTTTACCTGCGCGTCGACGTGCGGCTCAACTCCGTTTTGCTTCATGACATATTCGAGCGTCATTTCGGGAACTCCGCCCTTTCTTCCGCCGAGAATTTCAGTACCCACAGTCTGCGACCAGTCAAATTCGACATCTTCTCTTCCGACGAGGAAGGAACCGTCCCGCTTTGTGAGTCCGCAAAATACGACGGGATAGTCTGCTCTGCCTTCAAGGTGAACGTAAATCGAAGCCTCGGGTCCCGCAAGACCGATATCAGCCTGGCCGGCGAGTACGGCTGTCATGACGTTATCGGCGCCACCGCCGTTTATGAGTTCAATCTCAAGCCCTTCTTCTTCAAAAAATCCAAGTTCGATAGCGGCGTATTGCGGGGCATAAAAGACAGAATGGGTAACTTCGCTAAGCACAACTTTTTGCAGTTCTTCGGGGTCTTCTGCTTGAAGCGTTTCAAGTGCGGCCGGCGGAGTTTGCGGTTCTTCGACGGGAGCTGCGGGAACGCAGGAAATAAGAGTGAACACGAGAGCAACGCACAGGACGACAAGAATGATTTTCTTCATAGACAATCCTCCGTTAATATAATTAGGGCAGCTATAGTTTTTTTGAGATACCCTTTATTTGGCAATGAGCAATTTTTCGATTAGCAACACACACTGATACATAAGTGCGGCGGCGAGGGCTAAGAGGAGCACACTTGCCATGACAAGATCCATCTGAAACACAGCAGAACCGTATACTGTAAGGTAGCCAAGTCCCGCCTGAGAAACGAGAAATTCTCCGACGATTACGCCAACCCACGAAAGGCCAACGTTAATTTTAAGTGCATTTATTATCGTCGGATAGTTAGAAGGTAGGACGACCTTTGTAAAGGTTTCAAGCTTGCTTGCGTGAAGCGACTACGTGAGCTTAAGTTTTTCGGGGCTAGTTGCGTTAAACCCACCGAGCACCTCGAGCACTGTAACGACCAGCGAAATTGCCAGGGTTATGGCGATAATAGCCTCGACTCCTATACCCATCCAAACGATAAAGATTGGGCCGAGTGCAATCTTTGGAAGGGAGTTTAGCACGACGAGATACGGTTCGAGCACTTTGCTCAGCGTCGGCGACCACCAAAGCGCGGTTGCGACGACCGTCCCCACAATCGTTCCCAAAGCAAATCCGATGGTCGCCTCTAAACATGATATGCCGATGTGGTAAAAAAGTTCGCCGTCCGCATATAGTTCTGCGATGGTCTGCCAGATTCTTGAGGGCGAGCTCATGATAAACGGGTCTATAATCTCATAGGCGGCGCAAATTTCCCAAAGCGCGAATATAAAGACGAGAAGCAAAATTCTCGCAGAGTATATAGACCACTTGTTGCGCCTGAGTTTTTTCAAATATTTTTCCCTGTGTATGCTATAGGACATGGACGTCAAGCTCCTTCCAAATCTCGTCAAAGTATCCGCTGAAATGAGGATTTTTGCGCCGTTGCATCGGAGTCAAGCCGTGCAGCGGTTCTAGTGTGTATTCCTTTTTTATGCGACCGGGTCGCTTAGAGATAAGCAAAATTCTGTCCGACATGCTAATGCTTTCGCTTATGTCGTGCGTAACCATAACCGCGGTTTTGCCCTCGCTTTTTATTATGTTGTGGATGTCGTCGCTAACGGCAAGGCGGCTTTGGTAGTCGAGTGCGGAAAAGGGTTCGTCGAGAAGCAAGATGTCCGGGCGAAGTGCAAGCGTGCGGATAAGCGCACAGCGTTGGCGCATACCTCCCGATAGTTCAGAAGGTCTGCTTTTTTTAAAGTCTGCAAGGCCGTATTTGTCAAGCAGGTTGTGGACATACCCGCTATCTTTTCCGGCATGGGCGACTTCGAGGGGCAACATAACGTTGGCGAGCACATTTCGCCACTCGAAAAGATGGTCTTTTTGCAACATATATCCACACTTTCCCTCCACAAAAACACTGCCTGTAACGGGGTTGACAAGTCCCGCAATAAGCGATAAAAGAGTGCTTTTTCCACATCCCGAAGGGCCTACTATGCTGACAAATTCTCCCTTTTTAACGCTAAAACCCAGGTGCTCGATTGCCAAAGTTTCGCTAGTGGGAGACTGGTATATCATGGTAATATCTTTTAGTTCAAGTGCATTTTTCATAGCTGTCTCCTTTTGTTACATGATTATAATATGAAAATAGTCTCTTTATTGTTAAATTCTTTTCAAATGTGATTTTTTGTGGTATTATTATGGTGGGTTTTCGTAAACATGATAAACCTCGTGCGATGATAATAATTTAATTTATATAGGAGATACAAAAAATGGCAATGACAATGACGCAAAAAATTCTCTCAAGACATGCGGGAAACAAAGAGCTTTCACCGGGAGACGTTATAACAATCTCGCTAGATTCGGTAATGGCAAACGACATAACAGCGGCGGTTGCCGTGCGTGAGTTTAGGGCAGCGGGCTTTGACAAAGTTTTTGACAAAGAAAAGGTTATAATCGTGCTCGACCACTTTGCGCCAAACAAGGACATAAGCTCGGCGGTTCAGTGTAAATACAGCAGGGACTTTGCTTTTGAACAGGAACTGACAAACTTCTACGACGTGGGCAGAATGGGTATCGAACACGCACTTATTCCCGAAAGAGGTTTGGTTGCGGCGGGCGAAACTTTCCTCGGTGCAGATTCACACACATGTACATACGGCGCACTAAACGCATTTTCAACGGGAAGCGGTTCGACGGACATGGCTTGCGGAATGGCGACGGGTAAGATGTGGCTGAAAGTTCCCTCGGCAATCAAAGTCGTGCTTACGGGCAAATTTCAAGAAAATGTCAGCGGTAAGGATGTCATCTTAGACCTTATCGGCAGAATCGGTGTGGACGGCGCGCTGTATAAGAGCCTTGAGTTTTTTGGCGAAGGCGTCGGCGAGCTTTCGATGGACGACAGATTTACAATTGCAAACATGGCAATCGAAGCGGGCGCAAAGAACGGAATCTTCCCGTTCGACGAAAAGACAAAGGAATATCTTGATGCACACTGCTCGCGCGAGTATACTCCCGCTGTTGCGGACGAGGACGCTGAGTACGAAAGCGTAATCGAGATCGACCTAAACACATTAGAGCCGACGGTAGCGTTCCCGCACCTTCCCGAAAACACAAAGGCTATGAGCGAAATTACCGAAAAAATCGAAATTCATCAGTCTGTAATCGGTTCATGTACAAACGGCAGACTCGAGGATATCCGTATTGCTGCAGAAATTTTTGAGGGAAAACAGGTTCACCCCAAAGTGCGTTGCCTAATCTTCCCCGCAACACAGAAGATTTACGTGGACGCAATGGAAAAGGGATACATGAAGATATTAATCGAGGCGGGTTGTGCCGTTTCGACTCCGACTTGCGGCCCGTGCATCGGCGGACACATGGGAGTTTTGGCGGAAAACGAGCGTTGCATCTCGACGACAAACAGAAACTTCGTCGGAAGAATGGGGCATATTACGTC
>CAYJIQ010000186.1:0-4291 GCA_964370275.1 uncultured Christensenellaceae bacterium | reverse complement strand
AAGTTGGGCCTAAGGATATCGAGAAAAACCAGGTTGTTCTTTGCCGCCGCGATACGTTTGAAAAGTCGTTCGTTTCGATGGAAGGGCTGAGCGAGGCGGTTGAAAAACTGCTCGTAGATATTCAGAAAAATATGCTTGAAATGGCTAGAAACTACCGTGAAGAACATACTTTTGAGGCGGATAACTTTGAGGACTTCATGGCAAGAATTGAAAACGAAAAGGGTTTTGTCCGCGGTCTTTGGTGCGGAGAAACCGCCTGCGAGCAAGAGATAAAAGAAAAAACGGGCGTGACGACACGTTGCATTCCGTTTGACGAAAGACACGACGAAGTTTCGGGAGCTTGTGTCCACTGCGGAAATCCGGCAAAACATAAAATGTATTTTGCAAGGGCGTACTAAATTGCACCATTAAATACTCAATGCGCGAAGATTTATCGACTTACGAGAGCGACAAATCTTCGCGTAATAGTTTTTAGCGGTGCTCATAATTTAAAATGGGAGAGCTGTATATTTGTTTATAGATATAATCTACGCACTGATAATGGGAATAGTCGAAGGGATTACCGAGTGGTTGCCCGTCAGTAGTACGGGACATCTCATATTAGTGGAACAATTTGCTAAATTTAATGCCTCGGACGAGTTTATGGAAATGTTTCGCGTCGTCATCCAACTCGGCGCAATCATGGCGGTTGTTGTGCTCTACTTTTCAAAACTAAACCCGTTTACGAGCAAAAAAACACGAGAACAGAAGCGAGAAACGTGGAACATCTGGGCGAAGGTGCTCGTCGCAAGCATACCGGCAGCGATAATCGGACTGCTTTTTGACGATCAGCTGGATGCACTTTTTTACAACCCGACCACCGTCGCAGCTACGCTTATTATCTACGGAATTGCGTTTATAGTTGTCGAGAAATTCAACAAAAACCGCAGAGCGCAGATTACCACGCTCGAGGAGATGAACTATAAAACCGTGCTTTTTATTGGGCTTTTTCAGCTGCTTGCGCTAATCCCCGGGACTTCTCGTTCGGGCGCGACCATTGTCGGCGGGCTTCTTTTGGGGACATCTCGCCAAGTTGCGGCGGAGTTTACCTTCTTCCTTGCGATCCCCGTCATGTTCGGTGCATCGTTGCTAAAAATCCTAGACTTTGGGTTTTCGTATACGACAAACGAAATTGTAATCCTGCTCGTTGGCATGGTAACGGCGTTTCTCGTTTCTATCTTTGCAATTCGCTTCCTCATGGGATACATAAAACGTCATACATTTTCGGCGTTTGGCGTATACAGAATCCTGCTTGGAATAGCGGTTTTTGCACTGCTTGTTATTTAGTTTTTTTAGATTGAAACGCCCATCCCAGCCTGAGCATCAGTGCCGTGGGCAAAATCTTTTGCAATATTTTAAGCATCTTTACCGAAAAACCGGGAACGATGATGAGTTTCCCTTTAAAATGCTTTTTTAGCGCATATTTTGCGACTTAATCCGCACTTAATCCCTTGATCTTCACACTGAGGTCTGCAACATCGTTGAACTCGGTATCGACAGGTCCCGGGCAAAGTGCGGATATTTTTACATTCCTGTTCGTCCTGCGTAACTCTTCAAAAATTCCCTGAGTAAGGCGCACGACATATCCTTTTGTCGCATAGTAAGTTGCCATAAGTGGGCTTGGAGCAAACCCCGCAATCGAAGCGACGTTTAGGATGCTTCCGCTTCCTTTTTTTAAAAACTTATTTATAAACGTGTGGCAGAGAATGTGAAGAGACTTGATGTTTAGGTCTATCATATCAAGGTCGCTTTGCAGGTCGGACAGTGCAAATTGTTCAAGCTTGCCAAACCCCGCATTATTTATAAGCAAGTCCGCATCCTCAATTTTGCAAACTTTCTCAAGGTCTTCTACTTTTGCAAGGTCGGCAACGACGATAGCGGTGTTGTTTTTAAGGGTTTTAGCAAGTGCTTGAAGCCTGTCTTCTCGCCTTGCGACGAGAACAACGTCGTAGCCCATTTCGTCGAGCCTCCTTGCAAAACATTCGCCGATTCCCGAGCTTGCCCCTGTTACGATTGCCTTCATAAAAATCTCCTTTAATTGGGAAGTTTGTAGCCTGTGACCGAAACTTTTGCGACTACTGAGAAATCATCTTCGACTACAATGTCGTAGTAGCAGGTGTTTTTTCCGTCCTTTACACAGGTTGCAATCGCGCGCAACACCTCGCCTTTGCACGGACTTAAGTAGGCGATATTTGCGTCGAGCGAGACGACAAACGGCGGTTTGTCTTTGTTTGCGGCGACGGCAAATGCGAAGTCAGCGAGAGTAAACATGACGCCACCCATGACTCCGCCCATTCCGTTTTTGTGTGAATCATCGACTTTGAGCGAACAAACGGCATATTTTTCTCCTATTTCGTCGACACCCATGCCGTTTAGCGTTGCAAATCTGTCATTTATGAAAAACTCTCTAACCTCTTCAAGTGTCATCTTCTCATCTTTCCTTCCGCAATGTGCCCCATTCTGTATGCGTCGAGCAGGAGTTTTAATTCGTTTATCTGTGTCAGTATATTTTCTCCGTTGTCGGTGTCCCTTACCTTAAGCCTGTTTAATGCCGTTTCAAAGACAGCTTCCTGAGAAAATATGTCTATGTTCTTTGCAATCGCCTCTTCAAATCCCGGGAAGGGTTCGTGCGAGGATATTCTTATTCCGTGCGAGTCGTAAATCAGAGTATAGCCCGCGATTCCCGTCTTTTGTTGGTAAACCCTGCAAAAACCTCCGTCTATGACGATGACCTTCCCGCCTGCCTTTACTGGGCTTTCGCCGCTCTTTGCGTTTACGGGAATGTGCCCGTTTATAATGTGCCCTGTCTGCTTGTCTAGGGAAAATTCCTTAAAGATTCGCTCCACAACTTGCGGATCTTCGATCATCCTGTAGTAAGCGTCGTCCTGCTCTTCGTGGGTCTGTTTGTCCTCTAGGAACAGACGCTCAAATGTTGCGAGTTTTTTTCTGCCAAATACGGGTGAATACGGTCCGCACCATAGGTACCAAAGGTAGTCCATCCCGTCGCTTTTGAGCTTTGATTTTGCGGGAGCATAAAATCCCTGTCTTGCAAGAACGTCCGCAGTGTCAAAGTAACTTATCCCCCCGAGTGGCTTACCCAGACTAGCGGTCTTTGCAATGTGCCCATCTTCGTCTATCGGTACACAACCGTGAAGCAGAAGGTTGTTGTTTACACATTTATAAAGGCTGCCGTGCGAGTATAAATACCGTATGTGCGCCTGGAGCTTGTCGCTTCCCTCAAAGGAATCCACGAGCTGTTCGACAACCTCTTTTTCTTCCGTCGTCAGTGCGGTCGGGTGTGCCTTGTCTACGGTCGGGAAGTTGTAGTCTTTAAGTTTGTGAGTTTTGCCGTCGACGCTAATCGTCATGGAGTCAAAGTCTATACGGCTGAGCATCCGCCTTGAATCCATGTCGTATTCGGGATGTCTTAAAAGCGTCTGTTCCTCGAGCTTGAACTGTATCATCAAAATTGCCTGATACATGCTGCTGAGCATCTCGAGATCCTTTGACTTATACGGCGTTTGAGAGTCGTATTTCGGCGTAAACAGTTCATGCGGCGGATACATCTCCTTTGCAAACATGGTAAGCGGTCGTAGATTAAGTCCGTATGCCAGCTCAAGGCTGTCGAGATTTCCGTACTTAATTCCGTTTGCGATTACAGTCGCAATACAGACGGGGTTCCCCGCCGCCGCGCCCATCCAGAGAACATCGTGGTTTCCCCACTGGATGTCAACTCCGTGGTGGTTCATGAGCATGTCGATGATTATATCAGGTCGCTTTCCTCTGTCAAAAAGATCGCCGACTATGTGAAGATGGTCGACGACAAGTCGCTTTATGACGGAACAAAGTGCCATGATAAACTCCTTAGCATTGCCTATTTCCGTAATTGAAGCAATGATGCTGTCGTAGTAGTTTTCGGTTCGCTTTGTATCAAGGTTTGTCGAGAGCAGTTCGTCTAAAATGTAGACAAATTCCGGCGGAAGTGCCTTTCTAACCTTTGAACGTGTATACTTTGAAGAGACGAGTTTGCAAATGTCAAGCAGCCTGTGCAACGTTATTTTATACCACTCGTCGGCGTCTGCTCCGTGGGAAAGTTCCTCGAGCTTTTCTTCGGGATAGTATATGAGCGTAGCAAGCTGTGCTCGTTCGCTTGAGGTTAGGATGTTTGTGTATAAAAGGTCGACTTTTTGGCGAATCTCACCCGATGCATTGTTTAAAATGTGTGTAAAAGCCTCCCATTCTCCGTGGAGGT
>CAYJIQ010000185.1:0-4312 GCA_964370275.1 uncultured Christensenellaceae bacterium | reverse complement strand
TTTTAAGCAGGAAGAAGAGGAGTGCCTTTATCGTCTGTACAATAATTCCTGACACGGGACCCAAAGAAAAGCCTGCTAGAAGTGCGGGGAAGTCGCTAATATCTAGCTTTAACCACGGCGGAACTATGGGGATGCCGATTTCGACATACATTAATATAAATGCCACCGCTGCCATTATTCCCGTTTTTACGATGTAACTTGTCCTGTTTGCACGAAATGTCGTGCCCTTTGCTCCAAAGCCGCTTCTTACTGTGTTTGTACTCATTTTTTTCTCCTTTTTTGCCGCAAAATATGTCGGCGATATTTTCCCGGGCAAAAAAATATTACCCCGTGAACAGATTCCACGAAGTAAGCAAAAAAACAAGCTGCATCTTCTCTCATCCAGACTTTAACTGTCGGCCACGAAGTTTCATCGTGTCAACCAAAAATGGCTCGCGGGCTATAACCGCCGGTAGGGAATCACACCCTGCCCCGAAGAATCATTATTCATTTAAGTGTATGCTAACACAAGATAAGCGCTTTGTCAACAACAAAAAGCATGGTTTTGCTTATAGGCACACAAAAAGCTCGAACATCTGCTCATCGCTTGAAAGATAGCTGGGAGATTCGAGCTTTTTAAGTTAAGCGCTACACTTGTTTAAGCTGTTTACTAGCAATCGTAGCGCTTTTCGTCGCAGTGGTCACAGCAAGATGAATCTTCTTTTCCCGAAGAGCCGAGGCAGTCTACAAAAGCATCGCCGACAACTGCGGTTGCACCAAATTGTACGGGAATTTCTACGTTAATTTTTTGAGAGATCGTTAAGTAGCAAGTTCCGTTTTTTTTGCCTTTGCAGTGCTTTTCGCCTGTGACGACGATGGGGCATCCACAACAGTTTGTGGTAACTCTGCCCGTTTGAGCAAAGGGGACCACTGTGACCGGTACGCAAACTTCTGCTGTCTGGCATCCGACTGTGGCACACGCCTGGCTTGTTGTACCTGTAGTTTCATTTTGTTCCATGGCTGGTTGCTCCTTTTTATTTAATATAGTTTATTCTATTCTTCGTCTGTAAATTATGTTACACATATTTAAAGTGACACCTATTTAGAGATATGCACATATTGTAAATAAAAACCCAAAGGAGGTAACACAGTGATTAGAAAGATTGGCTATAAGTGCAACAGTGGTTCAGACGGATGTAAAATGTCGTTTGGAAATGAGATGATTGTAGATTATGATATGATGCTTGCTACGGCGAGTGTTCCCGTTCAGGAATACGATAATCTGACAGACCCAAGAGATGCGCTTTGCATGGGAACGTTTTTTTGCGATTTATATATGCCTTATGATGTAACGGCAAAAAGAAAGGAGGGCTGCGGCTGTGATTGACAATAGACTTGCTAAAGCTCAACTGATGGAGCAGATTTCACAATGTGAATTTGTGTGTATAGACTTGAATTTATATCTTGACACTCATCCGCAAGACGGCAATGCACTTGAAGATTACAAGTGCTACACCGCTCAGCTTTTAGCTTTGAAGAAGGAATATGTAAAGCGCTTTGGTCCGCTTGAAAACTTTGGAAACGATATGTGCGAAGGTGACGAGTGGACTTGGACTTCGGGAAGATGGCCGTGGGTTGCTTCCTACGACTGTTATAAGGAGGATTAAAAGCATGTGGATATTTGAAAAACGCTTGATTTATCCGCTTTCCATCAGAAAGCCGAATCCAAGAATTGCAAAGCTAATAGGCATGTTGTATGGCGGAGCAAACGGAGAACTTACAGCGGGGATTACATATCTTAATCAAAGATACAGTATGCCTGACAACGTTTGTAGGGCTATTTTGACGGACATCGGAACTGAGGAGCTGGCACATTGGGAATTGCTCGGAGCTATGATGCATCAGTCGTTAAAGGGTTTAAGCGAGCAGGAAATATACGCTAATGGTCTAGAATGTTATGTAAGCCAATTTGGAAACAATCCCTTCCCCATCGATTCGGTTGGTTCACAATGGACGTCGGCTTATGTCGGGTGCACGGGAGATCCTGTGGCAGATCTGATGAATGATATGGCGGCTGAACAAAAAGCGCGAGCAGGCTATGAAGCGGCACTCAAAGTTTGCGACGACCCCGACTATGCAGCTCCGTTGCAGTTTTTGCGCGAAAGAGAAATTGTACATTTCCAAAGATTTGGAGAGGCACTAAACATCGTGCAAGCAAAGTTAAAGCATTAGTAAAATCTAATAATTCTGCAAACAAAATTTTGTCTACACTCAAGAACAAAAAATCTTGTTCACCGGTGCGCTCCCGGGCAGGCAACTTCCGCCCGGGAATATTTTATAGGATGCTGGTTTATGAAAAAAGTATTTAAAAAATTTGGGGAATACATTGCAAATAAAAACATTGCGTTTGGTTCGCTTCTCATATTGCTCGCAATGTTGTTGGTACAGACAGGAATTTCGCTCTTTGTAAAAACGCAGAGTGCAGACGGAATTGAACAGCTCGATATAATATTTCGCACAGCGTTAAGTTCAATTTTTGGATTCATAATAAGCATTGTAGCAGGGGGCAAGCCGAAAATTGAAAAGAAACAAGTTATTGTTGAACTCGAGCAAAAAGATGCACAAGACGAAAAAAAGTCTGCGAGCAAAAATATAATGGTAAACATTCAAATCGTCGTCATAACCGGAATCTGCATATACTGTCTTCTTGCCATCATTACTGTTAGGAATTTTCCGCATTTGGTTGCGGCAACTTCTTCCTCTTCCTCGACAATTTCGCTGTACAGGGATTTTATCTCCGGAGGCATCGGAGCGCTGATTGGGCTATCAAAATCGTCATAGCGAAAAAGAACCTTTCATAAGATGTACAAACGGGATTAAAGAGGGGAAATAATGAAAACATACTCTTATTACTCAAAAAGTGGTGAAAATATGCAAACTGTTGCGGAAAAATTCGGCTCAAATTTGCAGGAGTTGCTCGAACTAAACCCGACACTCGGTGGCGAGCTTGAAAAAAATACAGAAGTGCTTATACCGGGCGGTTGTGATTTGTGTCCGAATGGCAGGGGGTATGAGGTTAAACATGGCGAGAGCGTTTATACAATTTCGCAAAAGTTTATGCTCTGCGTGGACAGCATATTAAAAGCAAATCCATACCTTCATCCTGCAAGGTTGACAAAGGGACAGATAATCATTTTACCACAAGGTGGGAGGCAAAGTAACCATTGCGCAAAGTATCAAATTTGCAAAGGAGAAAATATATACTCTGTTTCAAAAAAATTCTGCGTGGGCATAGAAAAGCTAATCTCTGCCAATCCGACTTTGGAGATATCGGGTTTTTATGCGGGAAAATGCATAAATATCCCGTAAGGCGAGAGTGTATAATTTAGGTAATTTGGAGTAAAAATTACAAATTGCATGCAATTAAATGTAGACATTTTGCGTATAACATGGTATTCTAATATGCGAAAGGGTTGCCTCTTTCAAGTTAAAATATAACGGTGGGTAGATGCAATGAGATTTAATACACAAATGCCCGAGGGCGTGCAGGATTTTTTGCCGAACGAATGTGCGGCAAAGCGAGCCATTGAGGCGTTGCTCAGGGATAAATTTATACTAAACGGCTACAGTGAGGTGGATACTCCCGCTTTTGAGTATCTGGATGTGTTCTCCCAAGGTGTCGGCGGATATTACTGGGAGCAAATGATAAAATTTATGGACACAAAGGGCAGGATTCTCGCTCTAAGACCCGATATTACACTTCCTATTGCGAGGATGTCGGGAAAGATGGAAGAGGATGTCATGCGCTTTTTTTACATTTCAAACGCATACGCCTCTGCGGATATAAACGTAGGTCAGCGCAGTGAATATACACAAGCGGGAGCAGAGCTTATCGGAAAAGAAGGAAGTTCTGCCGAGTGTGAAATTATGGCGATGGCGATGGAGATGCTCAGTTCATTTGGGCTTGCTGACTTTAAGCTAGACATAGGACAAGCCGACTACTTTAGAGGAATTGCGCACGAAGTTGGGCTAAGTGACGATGAGATGGAAAAGATCAGACTTCTTATCGACGAGAAAAACACGATTGAGCTTGAATATGTTCTTGAAGAGATAGGCGTAAAAGATACATCAAAGCTGCTTGCCATACCGTCACTTTTTGGAACAAGAGAGACGCTTGATCGCGCAAGAAAACTTGCAAACAACGATATGTCGCTAAAGGCAGTGGATAATATCGAACAGGTGTTTGACATGCTGTGTTCGCTCGGTTTTGAGAAATATCTGACAATTGACCTGGGAATGGTACATAAACTTGACTACTACACGGGCATTGTAT
>CAYJIQ010000184.1:1150-4331 GCA_964370275.1 uncultured Christensenellaceae bacterium | reverse complement strand
CTTTGACTATGGCAAATACAACGAGGTCAACCAGCTCGCGTACACCCTGAATTATGCAACACAGGGACTAAAGCAGGTAGAAGGTCTAAGGACGGAGCTTATTGCAAACGTTTCACACGACCTCAGAACCCCACTTACCATGATAAAAGCGTATGCTGAAATGATAAGGGATCTTTCTGGAGACAACCCTCAAAAACGAGACGCCCACCTTAGCGTCATAATAGAGGAAAGTGACAGACTCACGGCACTGGTACAAAATCTGCTTGATCTTTCAAAGATGCAGGCCGGAGTGGAGAAGATTAACCCGACAAATTTCGATATAAACTCAAAGATTCACTCTGTTTCAGGGGGATTTGAAGAGCTTAAACAAAGCTTGGGCTACAGCATTGAGTTCATGTACGACTCAACTTCTCCCGTCATGGTATGTGCAGACGAGCAAAAGATTCATCAAGTTCTTAAGAACCTGATTAGTTATGCACTGAACTACACGGGCGAGGATAACCTTGTTTATATTAACCTCGAAGAGAACGAAAACAGCGTCCGCATATATATTAAGGACACAGGCGAGGGAATCAGCGTGGATAATATAGATATGATTTGGGAGAAGTACTACCGTGCAAGCGAACACAAACGCTCTGTTGCAGGCTCCGGAATCGGTCTTTCCATCGTTAAATCCGCACTCAAGCTGCATGGAGTGGAATTTGGAGTGAATAGCAAAGTAGGCGAAGGTTCCGAATTTTGGTTTGACCTAAGAAAATCAATTTAGTTTTAAAAAACCCGCAAATTGTAAATTTTGCGGGTTTTTTTCGTATTCATTTGACATTCTGTAACCATTACTTTATAATCTATTGGTGTGCACTTTGCACAAATATCACTGATATATATATTGGTGTGAGAATCGGTGAATAAATGCGATATTTCAAGATAGAAAAAACAGACAAACAGTACGAAGAGTCGTACATAATAGAGTCCCAAAAACGCCACCTAAGCGTGTTTTTTCCTGTGTCAGTAGGAGTGTTTGTCATGCAGCTCGCACTTATACTTTATCAATACATCAGGTTCGGCGACAGACTTTTTTCTATAATGTACTTTAATATTTATGCATCTACAGCAATTGTGTTTCTAACCTTCTCTGTTGTTTTATATCTATATAAAACAAAAAAATTAAAAAAACATCGATATTTGGTCGATTTTATATTTGTTATTTGTTCTTACTCACTTGTTCTTGCAACAGCATATCTAGAATTTTACACAGGTGCCAACGAATCGGTCATTTTTATTGCCCTTAGCATTTTTACAGGATGCGTTTTGCAGTTTAAGCTTTGGCACACCTGGATTTTACTTTTCGCAAGCAACATCGCCTATATTTTTTTACATCTTACTACTGTGGAGGATCATTCGGACTCGTCTACCGCTGTGCTAAACTGTCTGTTTGTACTTGTTGCTACCATTCTTATTTCTATTCCACTGTACAATGAACGAGTAAAGCGATTTAATCAGGAAATAGAAATAGCGAAAAACAATGAAATACTAAAGAATACCAATGCAGCCCTTGAATACTTTAATAAGAAACTAGAAGAAACAGCGACGACAGACTCTCTCACCGGGGTCTACAACCGTCTTGCATTTGACACAATGTTTAAAAGCATTTGGGAGGTCACAAAAAGCTCAAGCAAGCCACTTTGCCTTATTATCATAGACACCGACTACTTTAAAAAGTACAACGACAGTTTTGGGCATGTCAAAGGCGACGAGTGTTTAAAAGCGATTGCAGGTTCTATTTCAAAAAGCTTAAAGCGACCGGGCGACCACGTTTTCAGATATGGCGGAGAGGAGTTTGTCGTACTTTTGCCCGATGCACATATTGACGGCGCAAAAATCGTTACAAACAGAATTTTAAGAAATATCAAGCAACTGAAAATCCCTCAATCCGAGCCCGGCCAAATAGTTACAGCAAGCGCAGGACTTCATTGTGTAGTTCCAAACGATACGTTGGAGTGCCTCGATCTATTAAGAAGCGCAGACAAAGCTCTTTACCATGCCAAAAACAGCGGACGAGATCGTCTTGCGATATTCGACGAATTGCCAAACTAGCCGCCGCTTAGTCTTTTTGATAATCTCTAAAAACAACAGTAAATTTCACGTTATCATCCGATATTTTTGCGGATATATCTCCTCCCTGTGCCGTCATTATTACTTTGCATATCGCAAGCCCAAACCCCGAACTCTTTGTACTTCTTGATTTATCGCCTGAAACTGCACGCTCAAACATAGCATTTTCGTCAAGTGTCATAGGTGCGTTTGACGTATTTTCAATCGTTACAACAATATTTTGCGAGTGCACCTCAGCTGATAATTTAACGGGAACTTTAGGATCAGCATATTTTAGTATATTCGAAAGCAAATTGTCAAAAACGCGCTGGGTTTTTGCCTTATCTATCAACATACTCATGGAATCGCTCACATGAAAATCAACCTCGCACAACATTTCCTCCTGAGCCAAAATCATAGCAATCTCCTCAAAGCGTCCGAGAATATACCCCTTAGCCTTCACGCTTATCATTTCATATTTTTCGCTTTCGCTGTTTAAGCGAACAAACTCAAAAATATTGTTTGCCCTTGATGATAGCTCCTTACATTTTGCGAGTGCAATCCGGGTGTATTCATCGAGCTTATTTTCGTCTTTTTCTTGCGTCATCATGCTTAAATAACCTTCAAGCACAGTTATTGGCGTCCGTATATCGTGCGCCACATTAACGATTAGCTCGTCCCTTGCACTGTCGCTTTTTTGCTTTTCTATGCTCTTCTTTTTCAGCGCAATTGCCATCTCGTTGATGTTTGCTCCGAGCATCGAAAGCTCTGTCTTCCCTCTAACGGGAATTTCGTAGTCGAGCTCCCCTCCTGCAAGAACGCCAATTCCGTCTGCTATTTCATACGTGTACCTTTCGATTTTTCTAAATCGCCACGTAAAGGTGAGCACGAATACTATACACCCTAAACACAAAGAAACAAGCATCATGATAGAGTGAAACGGACTCACTTCTGCACTGACGACTATGTACGCTCCATCAAGACCTTCTAACGGCTTGGAAACAGTCAACATCGAACCGGGTCGCCTGTTCGGAAACCCTTTTGAATACATAATATCCCCTTCGCCATCAAAAACTTCGATGTAAAACGG
>CAYJIQ010000184.1:0-1140 GCA_964370275.1 uncultured Christensenellaceae bacterium | reverse complement strand
TCAGGCAAACCCACTCCACTATTTTGTATTCTTTCTACAATCTCGTCTGAAAACTCATTGACCGTCCCGAGAATATTCTTTGAATCACTGCTGTCAATCTGTGAAGAAACAATGTTTGTAAAATATACACAAAAAGCTGTCGATATCAACGAAATAGCCAGAGAAAGCGCAACCGACCGCATAATCTGCCTTCGCAATCCGCCCTTGCGTTTTATTTTCAGTTCTCTATCCGCATGTTTAGTCAATTTTATACCCAACTCCCCATTCAGTTTTAAGATACTCCGGATTTCCGGAATCGTCCTCAAGCTTCTCTCTTAACTTTCTTATGTGTACCATTACGGTATTTGACGAACTTTTAAAATACGGTTCATCCCAGACAAATTCATAAATTTGTTCTATACTAAAAACTCTGCCTTTGTTTCTTGCTAAAAGATGCAAAATGTCAAATTCGGTTGGCGTTAGCTTCAAAATGTCTCCTCTGATGCTCACTTTGTGTTCACCTTTGACTATTTTAAGATCCCTAATTACTATATTTTCCTCACCTTGCTCTGCGTTAACAGCTACATGTGTTCTGCGCAGCACAGACCTTATTCTGGCACTCAATACGGACGGAGAAAAGGGCTTGCTAACATAGTCGTCCGCACCCATTCCCAGACCCATAATCTGGTCGATCTCAGCATCCTTTGCTGTGAGAAAGATGATGGGAACGCTACTCGTTTCGCGAATCTTCATGCACGCACAAAACCCATCCATCACAGGCATCATCACGTCCATAAGTATGAGAGAGGCCTCGTCTGCCTTCTTCGTCGCAACCTCGCCATTTTCGGCCAAAATCGTATCGTAGCCCTCGTTTGTAAGAAAGACGTTTAGCATTTGCCTAATATCAGCATCGTCATCGACGATTAAAATTTTTATTCCGTTTTTATTCATATCCTTCCTCCCAATGTTATATTATCATGATTTTGAGTAAATTTGTACGGTTGTTTTCTTAACATTTTATTATTTTTTATATTTGTGCGATTATTATATAAAAATATGCACAAAATACCAATATAATATTTTGTAAAGGAGATCAATATGGCGGGATTTAGCGGCATTTACCTCAAACATCAAAAGGATTCAAACACCGTTTGTGTAATC
>CAYJIQ010000183.1:1922-4375 GCA_964370275.1 uncultured Christensenellaceae bacterium | reverse complement strand
ATCTATATCAAAATACTCTTCCACGCCGTTCGGAGCAAGCAGTTCGTCCACGGTTAAACGTATTGCGACGGGATAATCCTCTCCGCAAGCTGCTCTTATCGCTTCGATGAGCTCTTTAACAAATGTAAAACGTTTTTCAAACGAGCCGCCGAAACGGTCACCGCGGTTATTGGTGTATGGGCTTAAAAATTGAGAAATAAGATAGCCATGTGCGCCGTGGAGTTTCAGATCCGCACACACCACAGGGTTTAGAAGAGGACGACCAAACGGGAGAATCTCCGTTTATATTACAGAAGGTTTCACGGCCTGGGTGGTGAAGCTGGGCAAAGACTGCAACGTCGT
The DNA here is from genome assembly GCA_964370275.1 of uncultured Christensenellaceae bacterium. GTDB lineage: Bacteria > Bacillota > Clostridia > Christensenellales > Christensenellaceae > CAYJIQ01. The sequence goes on along the minus strand of CAYJIQ010000183.1, from coordinate 4,033 downwards.
AGCCGTGTAGCATGTCCGTAGCTTTTTTCATAGGGGCAATATGTTCGTCTCGAGCCACACTTACCTGACAACGTGCGGCAATGCCGTGGTCATCGTCAATCCGTGTGTTTTCCAAAATGATCATGCCCACTCCGCCCTCTGCGCGACATTTTAAGTACTCGTAAAAAGCATCACCGATGGTCTGGTCTCCCTCGGCGCATCCCATTGCAAGCGGTGCCATTACGATTCGATTCTTGAGTTTTAAGTTTCCGATGTTACTTGGGGTAAAGAGTTTTTCATAGATCATTTTTATTGCCTCCTAAGCTAATATTAAAGTCGGTGCTTGTGAAATTCTTAACATATCCGCATTATACCCAAAAGAAACCTACTTATCAAGCGACTTGTTCCGTCAGGTGGAATTTGATTTCTACCAAGTGGAATGTCGTTGTTGTTTACAATATAATGTGGTATCATATGAATATAATACAGTGAAAGGAGTTTTTATCTATGGAATCGAGCGTTCGTGTGGCGGATCGTATTTTTTCTCTACTTGAACATGTAGCGTATGCACCTGCTCCGCTTTCGTTGACTGAACTTTCAAATGAATTAGACTTGAGTAAATCGACCGTTCACCGACTTTTGCAGACTCTTGTTTTACGTGGTTATATGGAAAAAAGAAGCAACGGCACATATAGGCTTGGCGGAAAATTTATAGAGCTTGCCGGATATCATATAAATTCTTTAGAACTACAAACGGAGGCGACTCCATATCTTTCATTGCTATACTCACAGCTTGACCTTTCCGTTCATCTTGGCGTGCTTGAAGGATATAAACTTTCATACATTACAAAGCTGGACAGGTTTCCCACTGCAAAGAACTTTGCAAAAGTAGGGTATGAAACTCCTGCATATTGTTCTTCCATCGGAAAATGTCTTTTGGCGGCATTATCGGGGGATGAAATAGAGGAATATCTGCAAACCCATACATTTCGTCGTTTTACGGAAAATACCATCACCGATGCTCAAACGTTTTTAAGTCATTTAAGGACGGTTCGTGTGCATGGATATGCGATGGATAAAGAAGAGTATCAAACGGATCACCGCTGTGTTGCCGTTCCCATATACGATTATAGAGGTGGTGCTATTGCTGCCGTGGGTGTTTCGGGAAATGCCGAGCAGCTAAGCGACGACAAGCTGGCGGGAATTGTCTTTGAGCTTAAACAAACGGCAGAGCAAATATCCGGGCGCATGGGATATCAATAGGAGAATTGATCATGCGATCAACAAGTTTTTAGAGGTGCGCTTATATAAAAGTGTATAAAGCAATGGGGCTTCGGGAAGCGGTATTCTCGAAGCTTTTTAATATTTTAAATCTAAAGTAGCAATGTTATGGAGCGTACGATGGTAAAGGTGGAAAACATTTTTTCTTGAAGTGGCGGAGCGGTAAAAACAGTGTCCCGATATATATGCAATACAATTTCTCAATAATTTAAAACCATTATATTGCAATATAACGTTTATAAACTTGCAAAAATAGCTGGTTTTACTATATTGACATGCAAGTTAATATGGGTGTATAATTATGAATGCAGACGGGGCGTATCGCTATAATAACTATCTTTATAGCGGATTGTTTGCGAATATATTATTGTATATTAAGGAGGATTCTTATGCACTTAACACCAAGAGAAATCGAAAGATTAATGGTGCATCAAGCGGGTGAACTTGCAAAAGCAAGAAAAAACAGAGGTTTAAAATTAAACTATGTCGAATCCGTTGCCTACATCTCTTCGGAACTTTATGAACTCGTTCGGGATGGAAAAACCGTTACCGAACTTATGCAAATCGGAGCAACATTTTTGACAAAAGACGACGTCATGGAGGGTGTGCCCGAAATGATTCACGACATTCAAATCGAGGGAACTTTTCCCGATGGCACAAAACTTGTGACCGTTCACAATCCAATAAGATAGGAGGCAGAATATGATTCCCGGTGAAGTTATCGTAAATAACGAATTTATTGAAATTAACGCAGGAAAAAAGACCAAGACCATCGACGTAACAAACAAAGGGGACAGACCCGTTCAAGTTGGTTCACACTTTCACTTTTTTGAAGTAAATAAACTGCTTTC
>CAYJIQ010000183.1:283-1912 GCA_964370275.1 uncultured Christensenellaceae bacterium | reverse complement strand
GAAAAGAAGCATATGGATATAGATTAAATATAGCATCAGGGACATCCGTTCGTTTTGAACCGGGTGAAATTAAAAGCGTTGAAGTTGTCGAACTCGGAGGAAAAAAACTCGCTTATGGCCTTAATAACCTTTCGGGCAGAGTTGTAAACGAGGGCGATGCACAAGCCAAAGCGGACAGCGCAAAAGCTAAAGGCTTTGCGTAGGAAGGAGAATGATATGGCAAAAGTAAGCGGACAAACATACGCTTCCATGTTCGGCCCAACAACAGGCGACAAAGTTCGTTTGGCGGACACGGAGCTTTTTATCGAAATAGAAAAAGACTACACGGTTTACGGGGACGAGATTAAATTTGGCGGTGGAAAAACTCTGCGTGATGGTATGGGTTGCTCTGCCGGTGCAACATCTGCGGATGGTGCGCTTGATACGGTTATAACAAATGCAACAATTATTGACTATTGGGGTATTGTAAAAGCCGACATCGGAATGAAAGACGGTAAAATTGTTGGAGTTGGAAAAGCAGGGAATCCTGACATTCAGGACGGAGTTACTCCCGGAATGGTAGTTGGCGCAAGCACAGAGGCGATTGCGGGAGAACATATGATTGTAACTGCAGGTGGTATTGATACGCACATCCACTACATATGCCCACAACAGATTGAAACAGCTCTTTACAGCGGCGTTACAACAATGATTGGTGGCGGCACAGGACCTGCGGCAGGTACTAATGCAACAACTTGCTCACCCGGTCCTTTCAATATCAGAAGAATGCTTGAAGCGGCGGAAGAATATCCGATGAACCTAGGGTTTTACGGTAAAGGAAACTGCTCTACACACGAACCCCTAGCAGAGCAGATTAAAGCGGGCGCAATGGGGCTAAAACTTCACGAAGACTGGGGTTCAACTCCTGCGGCTATCGACACTTGCCTTACCGTTGCCGACGAATACGACGTTCAAGTTGCAATTCACACGGACACTTTAAACGAAGCGGGCTGTGTTGAAGATACTGTTGCGGCGATTGCCGGCAGAACAATTCATACATTCCATACCGAAGGTGCCGGCGGTGGACATGCTCCCGATATCATCACGATCGCGGGCGAAGACAATGTGCTTCCCGCATCGACAAACCCGACAATGCCTTATACAAAAAATACGCTTGACGAGCATCTTGACATGCTCATGGTTTGCCATCACCTCGACAACAAAATTCCCGAGGACGTCGCTTTTGCAGATTCGAGAATTCGCCCCGAAACAATTGCGGCGGAGGACGTTATGCATGACAAAGGCATATTCTCCATCATGTCGTCGGACTCACAGGCGATGGGTAGAGTTGGCGAGGTTATCACAAGAACTTGGCAGGCTGCGCACAGCATGAAAGTGCAAAGAGGTGCACTTGAAGAGGACAGGGGTAATGATAACGACAACTTCAGAGTTAAGCGTTATGTTGCAAAATATACTATTAACCCTGCAATTGCTTCGGGCTTTTCTAAGCATGTAGGTTCTGTTGAAGCGGGAAAATTTGCAGATCTCGTAATTTGGTCGCCTGCGTTCTTTGGTGTAAAGCCCGAAATGATTATCAAAGGCGGTGTTATCATCGCTTCGAGAATGGGTGATGCAAACGCTTCGATTCCG
>CAYJIQ010000183.1:0-273 GCA_964370275.1 uncultured Christensenellaceae bacterium | reverse complement strand
TTTGGCGCGGCAGGAAAAGCTAAGTATAAGACGTGCATAACCTTCCTTTCAAAGGCTGCTATAGAAGCCGGTGTTGCAGAGAAGTATGGTCTTGAAAAAGTCGTACTTCCTGTTGAAAATTGCAGAAATATCGGCAAAAAAGACCTTCTGTTAAACGACAAGACTCCGAAAATTGAAGTTAACCCCGAGACATATGAGGTTAAAGTTGACGGAGAGGGCATCAAGAGCGATGTAGCGGAGACTCTGCCTATGGCACAGCTCTACTACCTATTT
>CAYJIQ010000182.1:0-4394 GCA_964370275.1 uncultured Christensenellaceae bacterium | reverse complement strand
TAAACGCTGGAACGTAAAGCCTTATCCCGTTCGCGTCCGCAACCGACTGCGCATGAGCACGAAGCGACGAATTTGCACTGACACCTCCTGCAATTGCAACGGTGTCGATTCCTTCACGCCGAGCACCTTCAAACGTATTCTTAATGAGTATGCTTACAACACTTCGCTGAAAACTCGCCGCAATGTCCTCTTTTTTGTACTCCGTTCCCGTCTGCTTTAGTTTGTGCAAAAGGTTAATAGCGGCGGTCTTTATTCCGCTAAAGGAAAAATCAAGATGCGACTCTCCTTTGAAACTAACGGGAAACGCATATGCGCTGTCATCGCCGTTTAATGCAAGCTTTTCAAGATTGGGTCCTCCGGGGTATGGCAACCCGAGTACACGAGCAACCTTGTCTATACACTCGCCCGCGGCATCGTCACGAGTTCGCCCGAGAAGCTTGTATCCATCCTCACGCACGAGCAAAATATGCGAATGCCCTCCCGAAGCGACGAGGCAGACATAAGGCGGCAAAAGCTCTTTGTGAGTAATGTAGTTGGCACAAATATGCCCTTCGATGTGATTAACGGCAAGAAGCGGCTTTTTTTGCGCAAACGCAAGCGCCTTTGCATACGCAACACCCGTAAGCAGTGCGCCGACAAGCCCGGGGCCTTGTGTCACGGCAAAAGCGTCTATGTCCGAAAAACTCATATTTGCATCCTTTAGTGCAGAGCTCACGACGTATGGAAGCTTGTCGACGTGGTTTCTTGAAGCAATCTCGGGAACAACACCGCCAAACTCACGGTGAATGTCGATTTGAGAATACACACACTCGCCCGCAACATGCCTGCCGTCACGAACAATCGCCGCAGCAGTCTCGTCGCAGGAAGTCTCTATTGCGAGGATGTTTATCCCCTCGTTTTTGTTTAAAATATCATGTATGCGCACGCTTGCTCCTCTTTACATATATTCCACTGCATGTAAGCAGTATTCCGTCCACAACGACAAATGTCACGACAATGCTCATGACGAGGTCGAAGAAAAACTGCGACGGCACCATCATAATAAGGATGTCGGTTGTCGGGTCTAAAATCCAAAGGTCGTTCCCCATAAAAAACACGTGGTGAAAACTCGTCCAAAAACTGTTAAAATCAAACACCGCCCAAAGCCCGAGCACGCCTAAAATCCCAAGAAACAGAAAATTTGCGTGTATGAAGCCCTTTGCGAGAACCCTAACCGTCTCTTTGCGTTTAACATAGATAATAACTCCGCAAATTGCAACGAAAATCCCAAAACATATTAGCGAAAAAGTCATCGCACCGAGGTAAAGATTTTTCACGTCCACCATGTGCGCAACTTCCTTCTCGTTAAAAACCTGTCGCTGCTCGCCGTCAATCACTGCGGTAACGTTTAGGTCGTCACGTTCGTCGGTTAAATAGTCGAGCAAAACTTCTGTCGCCTGTGTCAGTTCATCCTCGGTTATTCCGATGTAGTCGGCGGTTTCCAGTTTTGCATACTCTCCTTTATAAAAGTCTCTGTTAAACCCCCAAAAATCTATACAGTTTATAAATATTCCAAGGAGCAACGCAAGCCCGGCAACAGGTGCGAAAATCTTAATGGCTTTATTCATCAAGACTCTCCCACAAGACACGCCCTAACGGGTGCGCCGTCCGCATCAATCTTAACGGGTGGAGAATAAAGCGTGTATTCGCCCTCGGGAACTTCTGCAAGGTTTAACGATTCGAGTATTACAATGTCTGAACCGAGCAATATTTGGTGAGTGGCATCTCCGCCGATTGAAAGCATCTCCGTCCCCACAAGCTTAACGCCGCTATCAGCGATCGCTCTTGCAACTTCGTGGTCGATTTTGCCTTTTTTTCCTTTTATAAGCAGACGCTCGGTACCTCCGGGAAATTCAAGCGGCTCTCTTGTTACAAAACATTTGCCAATAAACCGCTCAAGCTCTATCTCTGCAAGCGACTTTGCACCGGGGATAAAATGACAGGGTGCATCCACATGCGTTCCCGTATGACTGCCCATTTCGAATTTTGAAAGCGTGTAGCCATCGTCGTCTATGTGCTTTATCACCTCTCGTTTGTATTTAGGGTCACCCTCGTATACAGCTGTATTTTAGCATAACGCAACAGTGATATCGTAAATTTTCATAATGTCCGACCGTCCTTACATACATTTTCCTATTCTATATTATAATGTAACCGACAGCATTAAGTCAATTGGAATTTAATACTCATGAGGTGATGGTTAAAATAAATAAGACTCGCCAAACCGGCGAGTCGGTTAATATTGTGTTATTAAATTTCACTTTCGGGAATTCGTCCGTGCTTTTGTTCAAATTGCGCAACGAGTTTTTTCATGTACTGCTCAATCTCCTTGTTTGCGGAACGTCCCTCGTATTTAGCTATGTATTTAAACTTGCCAAATAAATTCCTGTCCACTCGCAATGTGTATCTCAAAAGTTTTTCATCCATAATTCCACCTCATAAACGTTATTATGACTTAATTATAGTGAAATTATTGCGTCAAACCAATTTTAGTGGTATAATGACGCAATATAGACGCATTTGCACGGAGGATATAAATGAATAGTTTAATTGAAGAGCGTAAAAAATTAGCTGTTTTTTTGCAAAAAAAGAAGGAAGCCAACGCTCCCCCCTTGTAAACAAGTCCTATTCAAACAACTCGGGATGCACAACCTCAATTGCCCTTCTATGCACGCCTGTCGCCGCAAACTCTGCCCACTCAGCAAGGTTTTCTGCATGATCGCCGATTCTCTCGAAGTACTTTGTAATCATAAACAGATCAAGCGCCTGCGCCGCATTGTCTATTTTCTCGGAAATGTGTGCTATAATCTCTTCTCTTATAAGCACAAAATACTCGTCCATGATGTCGTCCATCTTCATGACATCGATAGCCATTGCCTCGTCCTTGTTTATAAACGCTTCAACACTCAACGTAACCATCGAAATCGCAGTTTCCGCCATCTTTGGAAGATGTACGAGCGGTTTGAAGTAGTCCGCGCCCGATTCGGCGATTAGGATAACGAGCTCTGCAATGTCCGCCGCTTGGTCGCTTATGCGCTCCATATCGGTTATCATTTTCAGCGCCGCCGAGATTTGGCGCAAATCCTTTGCCACAGGCGACTGGTGAAGAAGAAGTGCCAGACAAATTCTCTCAATTTCCCTCTCCATATCGTTTACCTGCGAATCGCAATCTATTGCCATCTTTGCAAGTTTCACATCTTTTTTAATAAGCGCTTCCGAGGCTCTTTCAATCGAACACTCGATAGCCTCTCCCATTTTTTTTAGCTTGTCGTTTAGCTCGTCAAGCTGCTTGTCGAAATTTACTCTTGGACTCATCCGAACCTCCCTGTAATGTAATCTTCTGTTCTCTTATCCTGCGGAAGCGAAAACAGTGTGTCTGTGTCGCCATACTCAACAACTTCGCCGAGCAGAAAAAACGCCGTCTTATCAGAAATACGTGTCGCCTGTTGCATGTTGTGAGTGACTATGATGATAGTATAATCACTTTTTAGCTCAAGCGCAAGGTCTTCAATCTTTGCCGTGGAAATAGGGTCAAGCGCCGAAGTCGGCTCGTCCATGAGCAGCACGTCGGGTTTAACGGCAAGCGCACGGGCTATGCACAGCCTCTGTTGCTGTCCGCCCGAAAGTCCCATGGCGTTCTTTTTTAGCCTATCTTTTAGCTCATCCCAAATAGCGGCACTTTTAAGCGATTCTTCAACTATTTGGTCAAGATTTGTCTTTCCCTTTACCCCGTGAGTCTTAGGCCCGAACGTTATGTTGTCGTAGATGCTCATAGGAAACGGATTTGGCTTTTGAAAGACCATTCCAACTCTTTTTCTAAGGACATTTACATCCATTTTCTTGTCGTAAATTTCCTGTCCGTCGAGCTTTATGCTTCCCGTAATCTTGCAACCTTCAACGAGATCGTTCATTCGGTTTAGAGACTTTAACAGCGTAGATTTTCCGCAACCCGAAGGCCCTATGAAGGCGGTAATCTCCTTTTCCTGAATCTCCAAATTTACACTTTTTAGTGCTTGGAACTTGCTGTAAAACAAATCCATGTTTGATATGCTATATTTACTATCCATCTATCTTACCCTTTCCGAGTCTTTTTGCCACAATCGAGGCAATCGTGTTTAGTCCGACAACCAGCGCGAGCAACACCACCGCCGTAGCAAATGTCTGGTCGATGTGCGTTCCTTCGCTTGAAAGAACGTACATGTGTACACTCAGCGTTCTCACCGATGAATCAAGCGCCGTCGGCAGTTCGGGAACTGTTCCCGCCGTAAATATGAGTGCCGCCGTTTCTCCGACTATACGTCCGATTCCCAGGATAATTCCCGCCAAAATCCCGGGGATTGCCGAGGGCAACACGA
>CAYJIQ010000181.1:0-4411 GCA_964370275.1 uncultured Christensenellaceae bacterium | reverse complement strand
GAATGTTTACGCTTATTGATATGCACAGCGTCCCTCACGAAAACCGAGCTATGGTCGACGGACAAATTGAGGATATAGAGCGAGTAGCAAAAGTTGCCGCTGCTGTCAAACAATCGCTTGTAGAGCGTACGGGAGATAAACTCTCAAGAGTTCACGTAGCTGCCGCCGGACGCGCGTTAAAGACGGTTCGCTCCAACTTCAGCATGACGCTTGAGGAAAGCGAAGTCGTAACAAACGAAACGGTTAGCAAACTCGAAATCGGCGGTGTTGACGAAGCAGCAAAACAGCTTGGCAACGAAGGACTTGCAGGTTTTAACTGCGTCGGGCACTCCGTTCTACATTATTTTTTAAATGATTATAAAATAGCAACGCTTGTCGGCCACAAGGGTGGAAATCTTCGCGTTGAGATGATTGTTACCTTTCTTCCAAAAGAAGTGGTAGACAGCCTAAATGCGGTTGTAGAAAAGATTGGCTCTTCCATAGAAACACTAACTCTTGAACCAATAGCAGCAATGAACGCTGTCATTCCAAGGGAATTGAGGATGCTCAACCTTGCTCTTGTCGATATTGGAGCGGGAACATCTGATATAGCAGTCTCCAGCGACGGAACGGTAACTGCCTACACAATGGCAACTGTGGCAGGAGACGAAATAAGCGAATCAATAGTAAACTCACTTCTCGTCGATTTTTCTACGGCTGAGGATATTAAATATAAACTTTCAGAGGATTGTTCACAGATTCAAGCAGTGGATATTTTAGGAAACGAACTTCTCCTTTCTCCGCAGGAACTCCAAAATACAATTTCTGATGTTGTTCAACACCTTGCAGATGTAATCGCCTCTGCTATCTCCGAGATAAATGAGGGCGCTCCAAGAGCGGTTTTTCTCGTTGGCGGCGGAAGCAAAACTCCGATGTTGCGCGAGCTGGTTGCAAAAAGCTTAGGGCTTGATGCGTCAAAAGTCGCTGTCGGTGGAAATAACTACATCAAAAAGAGTGTTCTGAGCGATTTTGACTTATCGGCACCCGAATATGCGACACCTGTAGGCATCGCAATAACCGCAGCACTCCACCGCTCACAGCACTCAGGAGTTGTGACCATAAACGGAAATAAGATACGCACTTTTACAGGCCAGTCAACCTCTATTGTCGATTTATTATTGTCATCCGGCTTTAACTACGACTTTATTATCGGGCGCATAGGCAAGCGCGTCCAGTGTACGGTGGACGGCAAACGCAAATTTTTTAACGGTGGCCACCCTGTCCCGGCGAAAATTTTGCTTAATGATAAAGTCGCTCAGATTAACGACAAGGTAAAAAGCGGAGACGTTATTAACTTTTCAGCGGCAGTTTCCGGCAAAGATGCCAAACCAATTGTTGCGGACGTAGTTCCCGAGTCTATAATGGTAGACGTTATTATCGACGGACAACTTCAAACGCTTGATGGTATGGTTCTGAAAAATTCACACCCTGCAGACTTGCAGGACAGTATTTCAGACGGAGATATAATTGAAACAACTTGTGATTACAGGTTAAAAGATTTAGTAGAAAATTTCTCGCTCTCTCTTCCCGTTATATTAAATGGCGAGCAATGCGATAGCAGCTCTCAAAAAATTTACAGCGGAGACGTAATAACAAGGACAACAAAGCCTGAAAAGCTTGGAGATGGAATTGAGGTTGTACTTAACGGAACATCTCAAAAACTTCAGCCAAAAAAAGAAGGCGAAAAGCACATTTTTATCGATGTTCTCAACTATGTAGACGTAAAAAACTCTCCAAAGACTGATATAGTTCTCTCAATCAACGGACAAAAAGCATCCTTCCTCGATGAACTCAAAGACGGAGATGTTGTCGAGGTTTTATGCAACTGAATAGGTTTGCAATTGTTAAAAATCTCTATGCAAACAGCAAATTATGTGTTATAATAACCGTGACCGAGTGGCGGTAAATTTAGTATACGAGGTGACAAACTGTGGATAACGGCGAAAAAAGACAAGAAATATTGTTAGAATCAGGAACGAACGAAATTGAAATTATGGAATTTACCATAGCCGGCAATACGTTTGGTATTAACGTAGCAAAAGTCAGGGAGATAATGATGCACGCAAATGTCAAGCCGATGCCTCATGCACACCCTGCAGTAGAAGGAGTATTTAAGCCAAGAGAGCTCGTAATTACCGTTGTCAACCTTCCATATTATTTGGGAATAGATAACAGCGAGCGCACAGACGACAAAGATCTTTTCATCATTACAAACTTCAACAATCTCCACATAGCGTTTCACGTACATACGGTCGAGGGAATCGCAAGATTTTCATGGGAACAAATTGAAAAGCCTGATGCGACGATTTACGGAGGAGACGAAGGCATAATAACGGGAATTACCGAATATGACGGAAGAATCATAACAATTCTCGATTTTGAAAAAATTATTGCGGACATAGCTCCCGAAACTTCTATCCAGATTTCTGAGATAGATGACCTTGGAGAGCGTTCGCAAACAGACGTACCTATTGTAATTGCAGAAGATTCTGCATTGCTTTCAAAGATGATTGTGGATTCGCTACATAAAGCGGGCTACAACAATACAACTAAGTTTGACAACGGACTTGAAGCTTGGGAATATCTTGCCGAGCTGGGCGATCAAGGCAGTGTTGACGAGCGAGTCGCTTGCATCATTACAGACATCGAGATGCCAAAAATGGATGGTCATAGACTCACTAAGCTTGTCAAGGAAAACTCGCAGCTCAAGCACGTTCCGCTGATTATCTTCTCGTCGCTTATCTCTGACGAGATGAGATTAAAAGGCGAAAGTCTTGGAGCTGATGCACAGCTTACAAAGCCAGAGATCGGAAGATTGGTTACGCTGATGGATTCACTCATCGCAAACAGTCGATAATTTAAATAATCTTATAATAAATGTGTTTTTTTCTTGATAGTTATGAACAATACATGTTATTATGTAACAGTACTATAGTAGCAATGACGGAGGGGTAAATGGATTCATATATTGTAAAACAACCGATTAACAACGAGCACAACGAGGTTTTTGCATATGAAATAAAGTATGTCGTTTCGGGGAAACAGTTAAGTAAATACACGGATGCAGAAGCAGCGGAAGCAGTCGGAGGTCTACTTCTTCGTTTTAGTTCCGAGGAAATGGTGGACGACAAGAAGTCATTTGTTACTTTTACGCCCAACCTGCTTTTCAGAGGCGTGCCGAAAATGTTCTCGCCGGAGAGGCTGATTATTCAGGTCGATGACGAGATTTTGTTGTATCCGCAAGCGCCTAAGGCAATTGACAAATTGCGCAACGAAGGTTACGAGATAGCACTCAAGGGTTTTGAGTTTAACAGCAGGTATTTTTCTGTAATAGAATACGTCGACTATATAAAGATAAATTTCTCAAGAGATTTCTCTTCGCTTACAAGCGTTATTGAACTTGCTAATCACTTTGGCAAGGAAATAATTGCATATAAAGTCGACGACCAAAACAGCTTTAACTGCGCAAAGCAAGTTGGCGTGAGATATAAGCAGGGTAAGTTTATCGGCACACTGCTACCTGAGAAGGTAAAGAAGATTAAGCATCTTGAAAGCAACTTCTTCCAGCTTATGGTTGCAATTACGAGAGATGAGCCAAACTTTGAGGAGATAGAAGGTCTTATTTCGCTCGACGTTACGCTCACATACGAACTGCTAAGGCTCGCAAACTCAGCTTATTTTGCGCTGAGAAACAAAGCAACAACGGTTCACCAAGCGCTGGTCGTTCTGGGAATATCGCAGCTTCGCCAGTGGATTTATCTGCTTAGCTTCCAAAGAGATTCGGGAATACCGTCCGAGTTTATCAAGCTTTCCTTCCTGCGTGCAAATTTTGCACAGGCACTTTTGCCATATACGCAAAAAACCGGCCTTAGTGCAGGCGAGGCTTATATTTTGGGAATGTTTTCAACGCTTGAATCACTTCTTGATGTTTCGCCCATTATCAAGACAGCACTACTAACAAAAGAGGGCGACGCAGGAATTTTGTACGATTTGATACTTAAATATGAAGTCGGCGATTGGATTGGAATGTCCAACTGTGCAGACGATTTGGAGATTCCCGTAAATGTTATTTCGCAGAAGTATTTTGAGTGCGTAGACACTGTAAATTCCATCTGGGAACGCATTATGAGCGAACCCAATAGAGTAGACTAAACATCAATATTGAATATCAGGAGGAAGAAATGAGACTAATTACACGTTCCGACTTTGACGGTCTAGTGTGTGGAGCACTATTAAAAGAAGCAGGAATTATTGACAATTGGAAGTTTGCACATCCCAAAGATTTGCAGGACGGACTTGTAGAGATAAATGAAGACGACTGCCTTGCAAACGTTCCTTATGTTGAAGGTTGCGGACTTTGGTTTGATCATCA
>CAYJIQ010000180.1:0-4507 GCA_964370275.1 uncultured Christensenellaceae bacterium | reverse complement strand
TCAAAAAGGAATATGCTTCGGACGAGCGATATTATATCCCCGTGTGGGACGTTATCGGATGTTCCTCCGAGACTTACATTTACGACAACAGCACCGGATCCGACGTAGAAATTATAGAGTCGGGCAAGGGGGATCTCACGCATATGCTCACGGTAAATGCCATAGACGGTACGTTTATAGACAGGGTTGTGGGTTTTTGATATCAAGCATTTTGTACTAATAGCCCACGCCTCTATCAATAATACTGCCGTCCACCCCATTAACACAAAGTAATATTATCTCTGACGTTGCATCCTGCGCACTTTCGGTTGCGCGTCTTATGCCGTAAAAATTCCATGCAGGTACGAGCAGCCCGGTATTTTGTGAGTTTTGCTCAAGAATTCTCACATATTCAAGCCTGACCTCGGTTATTTCGCAGTACACCTCATCTCCCACATCCGTATAGGTAATGGGCATCATCTTTTCAAAGATGTCACGTATGTCGGAAAAGGGCAACATGCTTGATCTTTCCACGGCAGTTTCAGTAATTTCAATGGGTGCGCTCCAGAACATTTGTCTTATTCCCTCGTCATTTACATTGATTTGCATATATTCATACGGCCATTCCCATGTGTAAGCATCGGTAGACTCGTATGAACCGCCAACTTCGCTTACTACGTTGTTCGTGTCGATAAACCTTGCGCATCGTAAGCTGTAACTGCTACTCGTGTCGCTTGACACATGTATTACCTTTATCGCCTCAAAAGGCAATCCGCTATTTTGCAAAAATTCATTTACCATTGTCGTGGCATCGGCGGGAGATATGCTTAAGCCTTCTGCAGGAGTGGTGTCCGTTATATCCTTATTCGTTCGCTGGGGCGGTTCGGGTTGCATGTCCACGGGGTGCTCGGTAGGAGGTGTGTTTGAAAAAGAAAACTCGGCGTAAGTTCTGCCCGTCTCGCTATCATATCCGTTATTTAGGATAAAGGAAACGGAGTCATCTTCGCTGAAACCACGAACACCTTCATAGTACGTTCTATCGCCGTTATTTGCATAGGTGTAAAAAAGTTCACCGAGCGTTCCGTCCACGGGTATCGCAACTTTACTTTCGGGTGCGCTATCGTAAATTCCGTTGTAGTAGTTCAGAGTTTCTGTGTTATATTCGATAAGTTCCTCATCGGTGCTCCGTTCCAAGAAGGCCTTGATGTTTATTATCATCTCTTCAATCTCAGACTTTGTATGCACGGGTTCGGTGTAAAACATGGGCGTATCTCCCACAAAATTTCTCCAAAGACTACTCACAATTTCTTGAGTAAAATTCCATTCCCTCACCCTTAAAATGTCCATAGTTGGTGCATCGCTCATGTGTATGTCGGCATTTGCTTCTACTGTGACGTTTTTTTCCGCGCCGGAAAACTCAAATACCTCCGGAACATCCAACCTCTCTCTAAGCGATATTTGAACAGGAACTTCAGGTGTTTCGCTTGTGCTCTCGGGCTGAGGGAGAACGTCCGCCTGAGCTTTATCTAACAGTGCATCGTTATTTTTTCCAACAACAATCGTTTCTTCGGGTGTCGCCTGACACGCTGTGAATATAGAAATAGCCACAATTACTACAATAAAAATTTTTCTCATAATAACCTCCCCTGTCACTTTACGGTCTATTATACACTCGCCGCTTTATAAAGTCGTTACCGAAGTATTACTAAATCGTTATTTTCAGTTTAAAGACCATATGACTTATGAACATTTTTACCCGAATGCTCTTGATCGTAGGTTTTTTTTCCCGGTAATTTGTTAGAATAAAGCATCAAAAACGCTCAAGGCAACGTGAAATTTAAGGATATATAGGACAAGCGCAGAAAAACATGCTCGGCCCCGAAAAAGAGCTGATACATCCGAAATTCTGTTATTAAGTTGAAAACAAGCTCAATAAGAGTGAATTGTGGAAGGAGTATAATCGTTCACGAGGTTATTACTATGGGGATTTGTTAAATTATGTGATGTCTCCGTTAAAGAATGCACCGATAGAAGATTATTTTAATTTATTTGCGTCAAATTTCACAGATGCATCTAGGCTTGCAACAGAAATTGCACCCAAAATGCCGATTCCGGACCTCTTGCTCTAACATTTACGGGCTTTATTGACACTCTGAAAGCGGCTTCGGCCGCTTTTTTTGAATGATAACAAAACCTTTACATTGCGGAAAAGATTTCACAGATTGCAAGTGATATAATTACCCTATAAACAAATTAGGGGGTCTTATGAAAAAGCTTATATTAATTACACTGGCGACACTGATGCTTACCGCCTGCCAACCGACGCCCGAACAGAATATAGTCGTGGAAAAGGATACCGAGCGCATGGTGGAACAGGCTATGCCGGAGGACACGCAACAGGCGATTCCCACAATAAGTGAACTTGTTCCGGATGATAGATATGTCTATGAAGAGACGGGTGCGAACGGAAAACTCACGCTCACAATGGATGCCGAAATAATCGTTCCGGACGTGGATTACATGCCAATAACCGAGGTTTCCATGGCGATATTTACGCAGGAACAAGTCACCGCACTCTTTAACCATGTGTTCCCGGGCGAAAAACCCATTGCAGACGTGGGTATCGTCGAGACGAAGCCAATGTTCGAACAAGATATTATCAATTTAAAAAAACAGTTAGCAGAAACGCAGGATGCTACGCAAAAACAGGAAATTTCAAACCGAATTGCCGAACTTGAAAACATTTATGCCGAACTTCCCGAAGAGCAACCCGAAGGTGGCGTTTCGGACGGAACGATGATTGACTACGACTTATCAGTGTTCACAGATGATGCCAGTTTGAACGTAAGCACTTCGCCTACTGAGGAAATAATGGGACTCCCCTCAAGGATGAGTTATAGATTAGGAGATAGCAGGTATTACGCAATACAGGAGTATTCGGGGGAAATTCCGCAAGAGATGCAGGACAGTTTTCCTTATACATACGGCGAAGCCGAACAGATGTGTTACGAATATCTTGCGTTGCTCGGGTATGATGAGAGTGAGTTTTATCCAAAGTCGGTGCAGATAATGCAGGAAGGCGATTTGGAAGGAAATATAGGAGAGGCCTATGCAATAGATTTTTCCTTCTCGCGTCAGGTTAACTCCGTACCTACGTTTATCAATATGATAGGCGAGCCCCCGTTCGGCGACTATCCGGACGAAACCTTTGCGGCTATCTGGCAATATGAAACGCTACTGTTTCAAGTGGACAATGAGGGCGTAGTACGACTTACATGGGACGCACCCATAGACATCGGCGAAAACATTACGGATGAAGCACTTTTGCTTTCCTTTGAAGAAACAAAAAATATTTTTGAAAATATGATGATGACCACATACGAAGGTTTTGCGGGCACTGTTTTGAGCGGCGAGTACGACGTGGGAGTAAACACGAAAAGTGCAGAGCTCTTATTACTTCGGGTAAGAGAACAGGGCGAAGAATCAAAGGGACTGTACGTCCCCGTATGGGTGTTTAGTGGAAGTGTGAGCATGAAAAATGACACAGGGGATACTCGCTACTTTGGCAGTTCGTACAGTTATGCCCGGTTTGTCAACAGTGCTGAGATGAATTCACAGCCCATCGAAGGAGATACCCGCTCGGAGTTTGAGCGCTTTACTGTCGTAGAAGAAGAAATATTCCCACTGCTCGTGGTAAACGCAGTTGATGGAAGTATAATAGATTTGAACAAGGGGTATTAGCATTAATGTCACAAATTCATTATTAAAAATACAAGAACCCTTCCGGTTACGGTGAAATTTTCAAATGAAATAGAAACTAAGCCATCGGGAGCGGAAAATGTCGCTCCCTTAGAACTATACCCCCATAATCTCAATCACAAACACAGCACCCCCATCGTTGTACGCATGGATTTTTCCGTTCATCATCTGCACGGATGTCTTTGCTATGCTGAGTCCCAACCCGAAGTTGCCGTCCTCACCCTTGGAAAATCTATCAAAAATCTTGTCCGTATCGGAAAGTCCATTGCCATCGTCTCTAACAAGTATGCTCACCTTTGCATTTTTACACGAAAGTGCAACATACACAGATGATTTAGCGTATCTTATGGCGTTTGAAATGATGTTTCCCACGCTCCCCGAGAGCAGTTCGCTGTGTGCGTTTGCAAAGACATTCGGGGAAATGCTCGTCACAATGTCGATGTTCCTGCTGACGGCATAGCCACGGTAGCCCTCTATCATTTCAAGCAAATTATCGCTGATATTTATCTGCGAAAGTTTCTTGTTTGCGTTAAAATTCTCTGCTCTTGCAAGGGAGAGCAGACCGTCCACCAGCTTTGTGAGTTTCTTACTCTGATCCGAAATAAGGTGTGCCGTACCCTTTGAATCCTCAAAAACGCCCATCTCGATGCCGTCTGCATAACCCTGAATGCTCATAAGAGGTGTGCGCAGTTCGTGGGAGGCGTTGTGCAGAAAGGATTTTTGAGACTCGTTATACTGAAAAATTCGCCTGTTTAGCGCGTTTATTTCG
>CAYJIQ010000179.1:0-4512 GCA_964370275.1 uncultured Christensenellaceae bacterium | reverse complement strand
CACTTGCCGCTCAGGGTGACGCTATCGAGTATGAAGAAGCGGACATGATTGCGGAATTCGAGTCCATCTACGCAATAAACGATTCGGACGAAAACACATACTCCGCAAGCGAGCCTTCGACTGTAAAGCTTGCGCTCGTAAGGTGCAGCAGACTATACTCTTACATATTTGAATAAGATTAAGAATGCAACGGAGGTTTATCCCCGTTGCACGAAGTAAAAAAACGAGCCGACGCATAATGTGTTCGGCTCGTTTTTTATATTATTCATCGAAATATTGCTTAGCGGCGATGATCTGACAATATCTCCAAAAATTTTGTAAATTAGCTGTATCATAGAAAATATATTTGATTTTTTTCGAATTTCAAGGTATAATGTACTCTACTGCACTGTGTCCGTTTTTTCGGAGGCTTTGCAATCATCTTATGGGAGAATATATTATGAAGCTTACAGGGGCTCAGATAATTTTAAAGGTACTTGAGGAACACGGAGTAGACACGGTATTTGGATATCCCGGGGGTGCAATACTAAGCGTTTACGACGAACTTTATAACAAAACCGGAAACATTAAACACGTTTTGTCTTCTCACGAGCAACATGCGGCACACTCTGCAGACGGCTATGCGAGGGCATCGGGCAAAACGGGCGTTGTCTTTGCAACAAGCGGCCCGGGAGCGACAAACCTCGTTACGGGAATTGCGACGGCATTTATGGACAGCATCCCTATGGTTGCACTCACCTGCAACGTTCCCGGACATCTTATCGGAAGCGATGCGTTTCAAGAGATTTGTATCACAGGCGTTACAATGCCGATAACAAAGCACAATTATTTTATAAACAAGGTAGAAGATTTAGCACCTGCATTAAGAAATGCGTTCAGGATTGCTTCCAGCGGAAGAAAAGGTCCTGTGCTCATCGACGTTACCAGGGATGTAACTGCGGCGGAGTGCGAATTTGAGCCGATGCAACCTTCAATAAAGAAGACCTTACCGACGGCTGAACTTGCTGAGGTTAAGTCGGTCGCGGATTTGCTTAATAAATCAAAAAGACCCGTCATTTACTTTGGCGGAGGGATTGCGGCCTCGGGAAGCAGTGAACAGCTGATGGAGCTTATGAAAAAGGGCGATATTCCGGCGACTCACACGCTAATGGCTTCGGGCGTCATAAGAAAGGACGACAAGCGCAATCTCGGACTTATCGGAATGCACGGTGGGATTGCCTCAAACAAGGCGGTGGACAGTGCGGATTTTGTACTTGCAATAGGTACGCGCTTTAGTGACAGAGTTGCGCTAAATAAAAATAAATTTGCGCAGGATGCAACGATCGTTCAGGTTGATATAGACAGGAGCGAGATGAATAAAAACATAATCATCGACGCATGTATACTAAGCGATGCAAAGGATTTTCTCGCAAAATTAATTCCTATGGTAGAGCAAAAACAGCGTGAGGAATGGATGGATGAGGTGAATTCGTGGCAGCAAACGCGCGAGACAGCCGACATTGACGGCCTGCGTCCAAAGCAAATAGTTGAAAATGTCTGCGAGCTTACGGACAAACCTACGATATATGTGACGGATGTCGGCCAACATCAGATGTGGGCGGCTCAGTATCTAAAACATAAAAATACAAAGAGCTTCATTACAAGCGGAGGACTCGGAACGATGGGCTTTGGCTACGGCGCGGCTATAGGCGCACAGATGGCATGTCCGCAAAATCGAGTGGTGCATTTTACAAGCGACGGATCTTTTCACATGAATCTCGCTGAGGCGTGCACGGCAGTCAGTCACAACCTCCCGATTATCACCGTAATCATGAACAATCATACGCTCGGCATGGTGTATCAACTGCAAAAAGTGTTTTGCGAAGAGCGGTATTTTGCGACCGAACCCGAGAGAAAGACGGATTTTGTAAAAGTTATAGAAGGTTTCGGTGGGTGCGGGTTGCGTGCGACAAGCGAAGAAGAGTTTAAAGCGGCATTTAAAAAGGCACTTGAGATTAATGTTCCCGTTTGGATAGACTGCGAAATTTCACGCAAGGACATGGTTTTGCCCATGATTCCCGGCGGTGGTACTGTTAAAGACATGATTATTGAATAGGAGGAGCTATGGATAGGATAAAAGCAGGAAATGAGATGCCAAGAAAGGAAGTCATAAGCATATTTGTCGACAATCAGGCGAACGTTTTAAGCCGTGTAGTCAGCCTTTTTGGAAGACGTGGTTTTAACATCGACTCGCTAACCGTTTCGGCGACGAACAATCCCGAGGTTTCGAGAATAACGATAGTTTTTTACGGTACAGAACACAGTATGCACCAGATTATCTCGCAGACAGAAAAGCTTGAGGTGGTAAGAGAGATCTTTACACTTGAGCGAGAGAACAGCCTATACAGAGAACTGCTTCTCGTAAAAGTTGCTTGCGACAAGGATAGTCGTTCATCGCTAAAAGAGATAGTAGAAATCTTTAGAGGGAAGATAGTCGACCTTTCAAAGCACAGCATAATAATTGAGCTAACTGGAGCACCAGATAAAGTAGATGCGTTTATGAGCATGATTGACTGTTATGAAGTAATAGAGATGTGCAGAACGGGTGTAACGGGAATTTCTCGCGGTGCGGTGGATTTGATAGAAGAGTAAAAGAGAAAGAAATTTCTTTAAATATAAAATAATGTTTTAGGAGACATAAAAATGATTAAAAAGTACTATGACACAGATTGTAATTTGGGACTTCTCGACGGAAAAACCGTTGCTATTATAGGTTACGGTAGCCAGGGGCACGCACACTCACTGAACTTAAATGACAGTGGTGTAAACGTTGTTGTCGGACTTCGTGAAGGTTCTGAGAGTGCAAAAAAAGCACAGGACGCAGGACTTAAAGTTATGAGCGTTGAAGATGCTGCAAAGGCGGGCGACGTCGTAATGATGCTGGTTCCCGACGAAGTTGCGGCTAAAGTATACAAAGAACAGGTACAACAGTATCTAGTAGAAGGCAATGCACTTGCATTTGCGCACGGATTTAACATCCACTATTCGCAGATTGTTCCGCCGGCAGATGTAGACGTAATCATGATTGCGCCAAAAGGCCCCGGACACACAGTTAGAACTCAATATGAAGAAGGCAGAGGCGTACCCTCGCTGATCGCAATTCACCAGGATAAGACAGGCAAGGCAAAGGAAGTTGCTCTTGCATATGCTTCGGGAATCGGCGGCGGACGTGCGGGAATCCTCGAGACAAACTTCAGAGAAGAGACAGAGACAGACCTCTTTGGCGAACAGGCAATCATCTGCGGTGGTGTTACAGAGCTTATGAAACTCGGTTTTGAAACGCTTGTTGAAGCAGGATATGAGCCCGAGATGGCATACTTTGAATGTGTTCACGAGATGAAGCTTATCATCGACCTTATCAACAGCGGCGGATATGAAATGATGCGTTACTCGGTTTCAAACACGGCTGAATACGGTGACTACAGAGTTGGAAAGCGTATCATCACTCAAGAAAACAAGGAAGCGATGAAGCAAGTGCTCAGCGAAATTCAAGACGGTACTTTTGCAAGCGAATTTATCCAGGAGTTCAATTCGGGCGGACAGGCTAAGTTCCTTATGACACGCAAAAAGGAAAGCGAGCATCTACTCGTCAAGATTGGTAAAGAGCTTAGAAAAATGATGAGCTGGCTCAAGAAATAAGCAGTATGAGAAGCGATAGTGTAACAAAGGGCGCAAAGTGCGCACCATCGAGGAGCCTCTTTTATTCGATGGGATATACGAAAGAGGAACTGGAAAGACCGCTTATCGGAGTAATCTCGGCGCACAGCGAGATAGTCCCCGGTCACGTTCACTTGGATAAAATCGCAGAAGCGGTCAAGGCGGGCGTGCGCATGGCGGGAGGAACTCCGATCTTAATGCCGGCAATCGGCGTGTGCGACGGGATTGCAATGGGTCATGTCGGCATGAAATACAGCCTTGCAAGCAGAGAGCTCATCGCAGACAGTGTCGAGACGATGGCTATGGCGCACGCGATGGACGGACTCGTTCTGATTCCAAACTGCGACAAAATAGTCCCCGGCATGGTTATGGGAGCGGTTAGGCTAAACATTCCTACCGTCGTTTGTTCAGGAGGCCCTATGATGGCCGGAAGCGTGGACGGCGAAGAGATAAGCCTTTCAAAAATCTTTGAGGCGGTTGGTGCAAACAAAGCCGGCCTGATTGATGAGCAAAAACTTGAAGAGTATGAGCAGGGATGTTGCCCGGGGTGTGGTTCTTGCGCCGGAATGTACACGGCAAACAGCATGAACTGCCTTTGCGAAGCGCTCGGAATTGCACTTCCCGGAAATGGAACTGTTCCTGCGGTTGCGAGTGGCCGAATGAGGCTGGCGAAATACGCAGGTATGGCTATTATGAACTTAGTCGAAAAAGACATAAAGGCGAGGGACATAATAAACGAAGCTTCGGTCATGAATGCACTTTGTTTCATTCCAAGTCAGAAGAGGTGAAATTCTCGGTTTTGCCGGACTGGTAGGT
>CAYJIQ010000178.1:0-4549 GCA_964370275.1 uncultured Christensenellaceae bacterium | reverse complement strand
CTCTAAGATCATCCACCATTCCGCCAGTTATAGTTTGGAGTTCAATTAAGTTGAGCAAAATCGGATATGTTTCATCCTTTCTTTCTATTATGTTGTCAAAAAGCGGTTCAGGAATTTCGTAGTCGGAGACAACATACTTTTCTAGAAATGAAACAAGCTGCATTGGTGAACACTCGGCGAAATATTCTATCGGCGTTTTTCCATCCAGCCATTTTTTTGGTCTATTGCACCACGCATTGTAAATTGCATCGTACTGTCTGTCAGCTTTTTCGTCATCAATTTCAGGATGTTTTGCACGCCAATTCAGTAAATCACGATAAAATCGCGCTTTCATGTTGATAATCTTACTCATCATCATCTCCCGCAAAATGCACTTTAGGCAGGTTTAGGTAATCCTGTTCATCAAGCGTGTCGTATATCTTGCTCATACATCTGTTGCATGAAGAAACTGTCGTTTCAAAAGATTTTACCAAAACTTCTTCGTCTATATCTTCCGTAATCTCTGTTAGTGCATGAAGAACAAATGAAAGTGCCCACGAGTTTATTGCTTTAAAGATAGGCTGTTTTTCAAAATGTTCGCAATACCTCGTCATAAGCTCGACTGCTATAGGGAGACACTGCCTATATTCAAACGGAGTATGTTTAACCATTGCCGCCAACACCTTTTGCTGGTTTGGTGCAAGGTCGGACTTTGTCTGCACCATGCCCACTGCAACTTCTACACATTTTCCAGACATATATGCTATATACGGTTCTTTTTCACCACTTCTCTTTAAGCTCGCAAAAACAGGATGTTTTAATTCGTCGGGCTCGTCAATACGCATTAGATACCTTCTCAGTATCTGCTTTGCGTCTTCGTCATCGATTGTTCCAAGAGTTGCCAGAGCAAGTGTTTTTACCTGCGAATCGTGTAGCGTCAATATCCATTTGATAAGATTTCTGAATCTTGGCTCGTTTTTCCAAGTTTCATTCATGTTTTGAACACAGTCATCTAGGTATTTTCCAAGCTCATCCATGCGCTTGTACATCTCTTCAATCGGAAGAGCGTAGTCGTAATCTATGGGGAAATCTTGTGTGTCATCCTCGAAATTTGCAAGGCACGACAAATAGTAAGTTGCTATCTGATTGTCAGGGTGGATGACAAGAATATTATAATGTTGATCCTCAGCTTCATTGCGCCTTCCCGTTTTCAGACAGGCGACCGCAAATAGGTACATAAGCCTAATGTTATACGGGTGATCGACCAATAGCGACTTTATCGAGGAATATGCAAGTTCATGTTCAGCAACATCGCAGTATGTGAGTACAAGCTTAAATGAATCGTCAAACTCAACGGGCGGCGTTTTTGAAAGCGTCTGGAGGCATTCGTCAATGCACTGTTTGTCACCCTGCATCTTTGCAACGGTCAATAGGTTGCAAAGCGCGCCGACATTGCTTGGTTCTCTTAAAAGCACCTGTTGTGCAATAGTCTTTGCCTTTTCTGCATTATTTTCACATATATAAGCAAAGCTAAGATCATTTGCAATGCTTGCCGAGTCTGGGTTTTTGTTTGCCAGTTCCTCAAGCTCGATCGGATTTAAGTGCGAATGGAAGGGAAAGGAGTTTATGTTTGCGCTTTCCATTTCCCGTGAGATGTCGTAAAGCTCGGTCTGGCCGACAATATCTTCTTCTATAGTATCAAGAAAATCCTGGGCGTCTTCGGCATATTCTCCGTCTGGGAATGCATCAATATAGCGAGAAAAGCATTCAGAAGCTTTATCCAGATCCTGAAGCCCAATGAAGTTGCAACCCATTCCAAAAAGACAGTCACCAAAAAAAGTCCCGTCTGTGCGTAATTGCTCAAAAAGCAGAAAATTGCTCTCTTCAAAATCACCAATTTCTGTGTATAGCTCAGCAAGACTAAGTTTAAACTCCGGATCTTCGGGTTCCTTTTCAATTGCTGAACGAAGGCTGGTAAGCGCATCGAGATAACGCCCTTTTTCTACACATTTTATGTATTTAGTATAGAAAAAATCAGCATTCTGTTCGAATTTTAAAATATTATCCTTGCTCATATGCCTCCTCCAAAAGCTCGGTTAGTTTGTCTTTTTCAAACAGATATTTTTTATTACAAAATCTACAAACAATTTCAGCCTTTGTGTCTGTTTCGATAATATCTTTTATTTCTTCTGCTCCAAGCGAAACGATAACCTGCTCAAGACGCTCTTGTGAACAATCGCATACATACTCCGGATGAGTAGTCTCAAGCAGCTTTAGGTCAAATCCATCAAAGGTTTTGTTCATTGCCTCTTCGGGAGACATAGACATGAGCATCAATGCATAGTTTGAAATTTGCGAAATTCTTTCTTCAACTATGCATAGCGATTCTTCGGACGCTCCGGGAAGGGGAGTTATAACTACACCACCCGCTGTAACGATGGAAAGGTCGATGTCTACCCAAACGCTTAGGTAGACTATGGAGTTTATTCCCTCGGACTTGTGGTAGTAATTTGCGATGTCCTCTGCAATCTCTCCCGAGATCATCTCAGTTGAGCCTACATAGGGCTCTTTTAAACCCATATCCCTAATTACTGTAATCAGTCCGTCTGTGCCGACCGCTCCTTTGACATCTAGCTTTCCCGCTTGAGTTGCCGGCAAATCGACGTGTGGATTTCCTATGCAACCTTTAACATTGCCGTGAGCGTTTGCCGTAGCCATTATAGTCCCGGCAGGACCACCGCCGTTTATATTTATCGTAAGTAAAAAGTCCTCAGATTTCAGACCGGTCGCCATGATTGCGGCCGCAGTTAGCGTCCTTCCGAGAGCTGCGGTACACACGGGAAATGTGTTATGAAGTTGCGCAGCACGCTGTACTATTTGTGTGGTGTCACACGCAATAATACTGATTTCATTATTTAAAAGCATTTTTACCAATACATTTTCTTTCACAAGGTCAACCTCTTAATAATTTAATAAATGTCTTTCGACACACAGGATATTGTACCACGACAAGCGATTTTAGTCCAGTAAAATAACGCTCTCATCTACATTTACAATATATTAGCGTTTTGGAATTATTTTTTTGTTGCGACAAACTGAACCCTATCACAAGATTCCGTGAAAGTAAACGAACCGAATTCATAGTTTTTCACGTCAACAAAGCCTGCGTTTTCCAAAAGATTTATCAGCTGATCGCAGCTCCAACAGCGCTGTGTGTGCTCTTCGTCGGCTCTTATATAAAATTCGTTTTTTCTTGAAAACACTGTGATTTCCATACTCAGAATCGGGTGTTCATAACTGTTTTGCCAAAAATATGTCACGTCGTCAGTATCTTCGTAAAAGATGTTATTTGCTAAAATATTTCGGTATTTATGCTCTGAGGAGATATCAAAAAGCAGAACACCTCCAGGTTTTAACGAGCTATATGCAGACTTAAAAAATGAAAGCGCATCTTCTTCACTTGTCAGATAGTTAACTCCGTCGCAGCAACAAATGACGGCAGAGCAAACTCCCATGTCAAGTTTTCGCATGTCTTGCTTTACAAACGGTATTTTAAGTCCGTATTTACGTGCGTTTTCCTGCGCAATTGCCAGCATTTTAGCTGAAGAGTCACAACATGCTATGTTATAGCCCGCTTTTTTTAGCGGCAGCGAAATTCTGCCCGTTCCGCATGCGGTTTCGACGACTCTGCCTTTGCATGCGCCACTCTGTATTAATATTTTATCGATATAGCTAACCCATTCGTCGGTATTTACATCGGACATAAATATATCATAAATTGCCGAAAGATGAGTGTAAGCCGGTGAAATGTTGTCGTTTTTTTGCATAAGCTAACCTCCGCTTCCATTACATAATAGCAAGTTAAGCGCAAAAATGCAAATTTCAACTTCTTAGCGCGACTACTGGGTCGAGCCTTGCCGCCCGAAGTGCAGGAAGTATGCCGAACAATCCTCCCACGATGACGGAAAAACCCACAGAAATGATAAGAGAAGCGGGTGTAATTCTCGTGTCAATGTCAATGATTTCACCGGCAGCATACGTAAATAACACTCCGAACAAAATGCCAAGCACGGCGCCGACGACACAGTATATAATCGACTCGCTTAAAAACTGTAACATAATCTGAGTGTTTGTCGCACCGATTGCCTTAGCAAGTCCGATTTCCTTTTTTCTTTCCCTAACGCTAACGAGCATCATATTCATTATACCCACTCCTCCGACGAGAAGTGAAACCAGAGCAACTACCGAAACTACTAGGGTGAAAATGGAAATTATTTCGGTAGCATTTTCCATCTGTTCCTCCAAATTTACTATTTTTATACTGCCTTGCCCGTATTTTTCAAGCAAAAGTCCGGTGGAGATAGCTTCAATATACTCCATCTCGCCGCCTTCCTCCACACTTATAGCAATTTCAGAAATGTTTCCCATTGAAAAGGTCGAATTAAATGTTGTTATCGGGATATAGCACTTTGGCGAAACAAAAGCAGACACTATTTGATTTTTATTTTCCTCCACCCCCACAACTCTGTACTTTGTACCATCGATTTTCACGTCTTGATCTAGGGCATCT
>CAYJIQ010000177.1:0-4569 GCA_964370275.1 uncultured Christensenellaceae bacterium | reverse complement strand
TAAGCAATACGCGGGCGCACATGTACAGGGCGGTACTTGAAAGCGTAGCATATGGCATGCGCAACGTTATAGAGAATATGAGCACAGAACAGATGCACATAAAAAATATAATGGCATGCGGAGGTGTGACAAAAAATTCACTATGGTTGCAGATAATAGCCGATGTATGCGGGATGGCAATAAAGCTGACAACGCGAACATCGGATGCGGGAATTCTGGGATGTTGTATAGTAGCGGCAGTAGGGTCAAAAAGGTTTAAGAATTTTCAACAGGCCACGGACGCAATGGTAACAAAGAACTCAGACATTCAGCCGAATATGGAAGCACACAAAATTTACAGCAATCTTTTTAAGGACTACCAGGAGCTGTATGATTGTTTAAAACCTTTTATGAAAAAGGATAGAAAAATACGTCCTATCGATGTATAAAAAGTCAATTGGAGTTTTAAGGGGGAACAAATGAAAAACAGCACAATGGGATTGGATTTCGGAACGCAGAGTGTGCGTTGCGGTTTATTTGATGAACTTGGAAATACAATTGCTTCGGGTGAATGCAAATATGACACAACACATCCGATGCAAGGGTGGGCGGAGCAAAATCCGCAACAATGGGAAAAGAGCATGATTGAAGCAGTAAGCATGTGTCTTGCGTCCACAAGTGAACAACAAAAAAAATCTATTTTGGGAATATCGCTTTGTACGACAGCGTGCACATTGGTGGCTGTAGATAACAGCGGAAATCCGACAATGAATGCAATACTGTGGATGGACAATAGAGCAAAGGCACAGGCTAAAAGAGTAACCGATACGAAGCATCCGATTTTAAGACATTGCGGAGGAGAGGCTTCGGTTGAATGGTTGGTTCCTAAGACGCTGTGGATAAAAGAGCAAAGACCGCAAATATACGAATCATCGGCGAAATTTGTCGAAATGCAGGACTATTTAACACACTTGCTTACAGGAGTTTGGTGTTCTTCAATCAGTCAGGCAACATGCAAGAGCCACTATGTAGAGGATAAAGGCGGCTATGACAAAAGTTTCTTTGAAGATGTAGGATTGAGCGAATTTGAAGATATACTTAACCTGGATGTCAGGGCGCAGGGCGAAATAGCAGGCGGGTTAACAGAGCAAATGGCACAAAGGCTCGGTTTAAAACAGGGTCTGCCTGTGTACGTAGGCGGCGTTGATGCACACGTTAACATGATAGGTCTTGGGGCAATAAATACCGGCGATATGGGAATCGTAATGGGTACGAGTTTTGTGCATTTGGCGACAAGTGAAAATCCGGTATTTGCGGATGGAATATGGGGTCCATACAAAAGCGCAATAGTACCACACTCATATTGTATGGAAGGCGGACAAGTGTCTGCAGGTTCTATCACAAAATGGTTTGTAAATGAATTTAGCATTGGTGGAGACAATCCGTACATGACCATAGCTAACGAAGCTGAGCGCATTTCTGCAGGTTGTGACGGTGTTGTGTGTTTGGATTTTTTCCAAGGGAACAGGACTCCATATAAAGATCCTTATGCGACGGGTACTTTTTTTGGGCTGACTTTATCACACACGAGAGCACATATGTATAGAGCTGTGCTTGAATCGGTGGCGTTTGGAACAAAAAATATTATTGAAACTATGGAAAAAAGCGGCGAAAATATAAGCACAATCAGAGGGTGCGGAGGCGTGACAAACAATCCTATGTGGCTACAGATGATCTCTGATATAAGCGAAAAGCCTATTGTATTGACTAAGAATTCGGGAATGGCAGGGGTTTTGGGCTCTGCTATAATTGCGGGAGTTGGAGCCGGTGTCTACACTGATTTTACATCTGCAGCAAAAGGTATGGTTCAACCCGAACGCACGATAACGCCAGCTAAAGAAGCGGGATATGATAAGGCATATAAAAAATACATCAATCTTTATAAGCAGCTTAAGCCTATAATGAGGGATGACGATTAAAATTTGCATCTATAATATTACATGTTTTGGGCGAGGGTAAATTCGGAGGAATTTGAATTGGACAAGAATGAAATTGAAAGAATAATAAGGGTGTCTGTGCTCAAGGCGGTAAAGGACCAAACGCAAAGAAAGTTTGTGCCGGGTGCAGTGTCTAACAGACATGTGCATCTAAGCAAAAATGACATAGAAGCACTCTTTGGAACGGGATACAAGCTCACAGTGGCAAAGGCGCTGTCACAACCCGAGCAGTATGCAGCGAATGAGACGGTAAGTCTGGTGGGTGCAAAAGGACGAATCGACAAAATAAGGGTGCTGGGGCCGGCAAGACCTGATACGCAGGTGGAGATTTCGATGACGGATTCGTTTAAGCTGGGAATAAAACCGGTGATAAGGATGTCAGGAGATGTGGCGGGCAGCCCCGGGGGAGTGCTAGAGACGGCACAGGGAAGAGTGGAGCTAAAGCAGGGAGTAATTGTATCTGAGAGACATTTGCACATATCGCCACAGCAGGCGGCAGACTATGGACTGGCAGATGGACAAAAAGTAAAGCTGAGAACACAGACTACAAGGACGGTAGTGTTTGAGGATGTAGTTGTCAGGAGCGGAGCGGGGCATGAGCTTGAGGTACATCTGGACATGGATGAAGCTAATTCAGCGGGTTTAAAAAACGGGGATTTACTGGAAATAGTATAGGTGAGAGATGACAGCAGAGCAGTTAAACGCACTAATAAACAAAATAGCAGAAGAAGTATTATACAGGTTAAACAGTATGGAACCCTCAGATGAGGAGGTAACGGGCAGCGTAGCAATCGTGACAACGTACGTACCATCCATGAAAACTGCACTTGAAACGCTGGAAAGCAGGCATGGCGACGTAGAATACATCGTACATGAGACAGAGTTTACGGCGGTGGGGAGAACGACGCTGAGGGTGCAAGAGGAAAACAAACACGAAATACTGGAGCGAGTGGCATCAAGTGCAAACGTAGTGTTGGTGACGCCGAAGCTGGGCTTGCTTTCGAGCATAGCATCGGGAGAGGACGACGGATACGTGGAACATGTGGTTATGCGGTCGCTGCTTTGGGGGAGAAATGTGGAAGTATTGCTAGACTTTGAACCACCGAAGTATAAGAGGAATACTTTTTTTGAAAAGATAGTGACGATACTGACGACGCTTGAAGATATGGGTATGAAGGTGCTTACATATAAATGTTCGACACCCGATAACGAGCAAAGATATACGCTAGTGACCGAAACAGAGGTTCTTGAAGCATACAAGAGCGGGAAAACACAGGTGATGTGTGCACCGGGGGCGATAGTGACACCATCGGCAAAAGACAAAGCAAAAGAACTGGAAATAGAAATAAACTACTAAAGCCTGCAAGAAGAATGGGTAATATATTAGATATTGAGGTGTTTAGATGCAACTTGGAAGAGTAAAAGGAACGGTAGTGAGCTCGAACAAAGCGGAGAAGATGGCGGGAATGAAGCTGCTCATAGTAAAACCCATAGACATAGAGACATGGGAGGAAAAAGGAGCGCTCATAGTGGCTACAGATGCGATAGGGGCAGGCGAAGGCGAGGTTGTCATGTGCGTAGGTGGCAGTTCGTCAAGAGCGACGCAAATCACGGACGGAAAGCCGGTAGACCAGGCGATAGTGGCGATTATCGACTCGGTGGATGTGGAAGGAAAGCGAATATTTGAGAAATTTAAAGATAAATAGAGGTGGAGAACATGGCGTTAAGTGAACAGCAGATTAGGGAAATAGTAGCGCAAACACTAAAGAACGTAAGTTTTGGGGAAAAATGGCTATGCGAAGACGCAAATGAGGCGGTAGCAAACGCAAAAACAGCGCAGTTGAAACTTATGGAGATGACACTTGAACAAAGAGGAAGGCTAATCTCAGCGATGAGAGAGGCGGCACTGGAAAATGCACAGATGCTAGCACAGATGGCGCACGAGGAGACAGGATACGGAGCGACATCGTACAAAATTTTAAAGAATCAGCTGGCGGCAACAAAGACACCGGGAATCGAGGATTTGAGCACTGCGGCATATAGCGGAGACAACGGGCTGACAATAGTAGAGCAGGCACCATACGGAGTAATAGGGTCAATAACACCCTCGACAAACCCGACATCGACGGTAATAAACAACTCGATAAGCATGATAGCAGCAGGCAATTCGGTGGTGTTTAATCCACATCCGGCGGCAAAGAAAAGTTCGCAGGAAGCAATGCGAATATTAAACGAGGCGATAGTAAAGGCAGGAGGCCCCGGAACGTTGATAACGACGGTGGTGAAGCCGACGCTTGAAAGCGGACAGATAATAATGAACCACAAGGACATAAAAATTCTCTCGATCACAGGAGGAGAAGCGGTTGTTGAAGTGGCGATGAAGACGGGAAAGAAAGTAATCGCGGCAGGCCCGGGGAACCCACCGGTAATCGTGGACGACACGGCAAACATAGCGCGTGCGGCAAAGGATATCGTAGACGGAGCGAGTTTTGACAACAACGTACTGTGCGTGGCAGAGAAGGAAGTGTTTGCGTTTGCGGGGATAGCGGACAAGCTTATGAACGACATGGAAACAAACGGAGCGTTAAGGATT
>CAYJIQ010000176.1:0-4578 GCA_964370275.1 uncultured Christensenellaceae bacterium | reverse complement strand
GAGCATAACCGTAGTGGCAACGTGACGCCAAATCCAATAACGGATTAAATTTATTAATATTTCATATTGGGTG
The DNA here is from genome assembly GCA_964370275.1 of uncultured Christensenellaceae bacterium. GTDB lineage: Bacteria > Bacillota > Clostridia > Christensenellales > Christensenellaceae > CAYJIQ01. The sequence continues at coordinate 4,505 of CAYJIQ010000176.1, read as the reverse complement.
CACGTAACGCATGTCTGGTGACAAGGCATAATGTCGTCCTTAACGTAAAGTGTGTCTTTGCGATTACCTCGTCACAAAATATGTGCGAGCATAACCGTAGTGGCAACGTGACGCCAAATCCAATAACGGATTAAATTTATTTATATCTCATATTGGGTGCACGTAACGCATGTCTGGTGAAAGTACATTTTCGCTTACTACTGTGAAAGGCACATATTAATTTTATTTGGAGAAGTATCGAAGAGGTCATAACGAGCGCGACTCGAAATCGTGTTGGGTGCAAGCCCACGTGGGTTCGAATCCCACCTTCTCCGCCACCGGCGTAACGCCGGATTTAATTTCGTTCGGTACTTCGGTGCTGAACGATTTTTTTGTGCTCGTAACATGATATCTTTATTAATAAATGCCCGCAGGCAACGTGACGCCAAATCCAATATCGTATTAACCTAGGTTGGTACGATATTTTTTTGTGCACGTAACACTACTTACTACTAAAATACACCGCCGGCGAGCGTGACTTAGCATCCAAAATCGTATGACAATGAGTTGTGATATGATTTTTAAATGAGCGATTTATTACCGATGTTAAATTTCAATTTTGCCATTGCAATTGAGCAAAATCGATGTTACAATACAGTTATCAATACGTAGACAGTGGTTGAAAGGACATACTTATGAATTCAAACGATGATTTTGCGCCACATATAGACCAAAGATTTGGTGTAAAGAGCTATGAGCAGTATCTAAGGGATCTCAAGGAAAAGAAGTTTACTAAAATATGCATGACTCAGGTACTTACTGCTGATATGACAATAGCTACATATGGCGAGGAATTGTACTTTGAAAGAAGCCGACAAATTCTTGCAATGGGAAATGAAGCCTATAAGATGATGGGAATAGACCACCTCGTTCATGTTTATATTCATTCCTATAAGTCTTTTATGGCGGTAGCAAACGACGACATGAGCGATGAAGATTTCTTAGGGCTTATGAAGGCAAACCACGAACAGTACGAGCTTATCCAAACCGCAAACAACGAGATCGGCGGAATTTCACGCTTTGCAGTCGCATTTGGCGACGATCTTGTAAACAAAGCCCAAAGTGCCTTTTATTACAACAGAGACGAACAAAACAATTTTATCATAGCAAGCAACGAGAGAGATTTATTACAGGCGGCGCGTGGCGAAGACATGGCGATGTTTGAAGTTATCAACAGAGCTATAATGGAAGATGAAGTCGTCCCATTTTTTCAAGGAATTAGAAACAACCACATAGGTGAAATAGTAAAATACGAAGCACTCATGAGAATTTACGACAAGGACGGAAAAATACTTTCGCCGTATGTTTTTCTTGAGGTTTCAAAAAAGCTCAAGCTGTACCTTCCGCTTAGCAAGATGATGATAGACAAGGCTCTTAAGTTATTTGAAGGAAAAAAATCTGATCTCGGCATTAACATATCTATGTACGACGTTGCTTCAGAGGATTTTAGGGCGTGGTTTTTAAAGAGGATTTCCGAGCATCCGGACCCGTCTAAGGTGACAATTGAGTTTGTCGAGACGGAAAATTACAACGAAAATGATGTGCTCATTGCCTTCTTAAAAGATGCAAGGGAGATCGGATGCAAGATTGCCGTAGATGATTTTGGAGTCGGATTTGCTACATATACCTCAATAATATCGCTCAAGCCCGACATAATAAAAATTGACGGTGGTATTATTAAAAGGATAGATTCCAGTGAAGAGAACAGGATGGTTCTTGATTCGATTTGCTACATGGCAAAGCTTATTGGTGCAAAAACAGTTGCGGAGTTCGTTGAAAACGAGAGCATCCAACGTGTTGTGGAGCAAAACGGCATCGACTTTTCGCAGGGATATTTGTACTCAAAGCCCACGTTGGCTGAAGACAAAGAGATAGTGTAGGAGAGCAAAAAACTCCTATTTTTACGACATTTGGATAAAAAATGTTAAATATATCACCAAAATGCTCAAAATCTGAGTTTCACTTTACAAAATTCCGTTGATAAATAATCAGGAAAGAACGGAAGGGGTGGTGAAAATGACCATAGAAGTATTAACAGCGTTATATTTTGTGTTTTTTACAGGCACAAACGCAATGTTTTTTAGAATATGCTATACTGTAATGGACAAGGCGCGATTTAGCAAAAAAGTCATTTGCTTTGTGGCATTGTTTAACGGAATTGTATTTAGTTTGATAGTGTACGGTTTTAATCAGCTACCTACAATTACGTATATGATGGTGCTCTTTGGATTAATGATTGAGCTATGCATACTGTTTAAGAATCACTTTACAGGGATTCTGATGTACTCGTTTTTGGCGACAATAACGCTGGTGTGTGTCGAGTCGGTGACAATTTCCTTTGCAACCTTGCTTATGGGGACGACACTTGCGGACGTTACACACAATCACATTTTGTTGACAACGCTTATCGTAGTATCCTGGGCGATTAATATGGTAATTTGGATATGCATAAATAAGTTGGTGCCCGCCAAATACCTAAAAATTGTAAACCAAAACAGGGAACAGGTGTACTTTCTTCTGGCATTCTTGCTTATAGCGACAGTATACCTCACACTAAATTCATTTATATACGGCTATTCTGACACGTTTGACGCAACATATCTTCCGGTGCATCAGATAATTGCGCCGCTTTGCTGGGTTTTGGTAATATATCTGTCCATTGCAATAATGATTCGCTTTGACTATCTGCACGGATATAAGGTAAAAACGAGCATTTTGCAGGAAAAGATAGAAAGGCAGAAATCCGAGCTTATCGAGACAAAAGAGCGCGCGGAAAAAGATTCGCTTGTCGAGGTCTACAACAAAGCCGCTACTCAAAAGCGCATAGCGAAGGAACTAAAAACCGCAGCAGGCGGTGCACTGTTCATCGTAGATGTGGATGATTTTAAAAAAATTAATGATACAATGGGACATCCGTTTGGAGATAAAGTTTTGGTGTTTTTGACAAGAAGAATGCAAAACGCATTTAGACAACACGACATTATCGGCAGAATTGGCGGAGATGAGTTTGTAATTTTTGTAAAAGACCCGCCGACATTGAATCTTATCAAAACAAAAGCAGAGATTTTAACTAAAGAGATAAGCGTTCCCTTTACAACTGAGGTAGGACAGAGCGCAGAGGTGTCCATAAGCATAGGAATTGCACTTGCGCCCGAACAGGGAACAACCTTTGAAAAGTTATATGAAAACGCCGATAAGGCACTTTATCAATCAAAAAATAGTGGAAAGAATACGTACACAATATACGAAGGATAGGGAAGTGAATATGTATAAACCGAATTTAAGCAAAGAGGAAGTACGTCTGTGTTTTTATAGGAGTCTTTGCGTCGGAATATTTGTAGTATTATCCCTGTTTCTTGTTCATATTTTTGATGACAATCTTTGGATGGTTTCGCTGGCTGCAACGGGATTTATTGCCTTTGCCTTTCCCACTGCGCAGGCGGTAAAAACGCGCGTTATTCTCGGTGGATATCTGATCGCTTGCGTTGTGGGCATAGGGTGTGCGATGTTGCTTCTTATCTGGGAAAATGCACACACTGCAAAACTGCTTCTTTGTGGCCTTGCTATCTTTATAACAACATTTGTCATGACTTTGCTAGATGTAGAACACCCACCCGCGGCGGCACTTTCGATAGGGGTTGTCGCCGCGGTTCATCCCGTTTCGCTGGCGCTTGCGTCGTTTGGGTGTGTGGTGGTGCTATGCGTGATAAAAATGCCCATTGCAAGGATGGTTTTAAAGGAAAAGAAAAACAAACAAAACGAAAAAAATGACGAGCAAAACACAAATATCGAAAGCCAAAACCAAAATAAAAATGATGAAAAATAAGTCAAGAGTTGAAGGGAAACGAAAGTTTTTCGATCGACTCTTTATTTATTACACAAATAATGTTACAAAAAAATTATCACAATATAGTTACAACCTAATAATAAAATAAGCAAAAAAATGAATATAGTTACAAAAATTCACCATTCGTCGTCGAAAGCTTGCAAGAATTTTCGGAAAAAATCTAATAAATGTTAAAATTATCACTTGCTAATTACAAATATTTGTTATAAAATGGATACAAGTGGAACATGCAAGGTATACGAGTTCATGGTGTCCTTGCGACATCTGTACACAAATAAGGCGAGGCCCGTTTTTTGTGGGCAAAAGCTGACATGGAGGTTTTATGGCAAGCGAGGTAATAGCCGCCATAAAGAAGGCGGAAGATCAGGCGAGCGACATCCTAAAAGACGCTACAGCTAAGGCAAGAGATATTGTTGCCGGCGTTTCGCAGGAGCTTTCAAAAAAGGAAGAGGTCGCATTAGCCAAGGCGCAGGAGCAAGCAAAGGAGATTGTGCAAAAGGCACAAGAGGGTGCACGAATGAACAGTGAACTCAGGCTCGCACAAAACGAAAGTTCGTGTGAGGAAATCAAACAAGCTGCTAAAAAGAACAGCACGCAGGCAAGGGACTATATTCTTAAA
>CAYJIQ010000175.1:0-4649 GCA_964370275.1 uncultured Christensenellaceae bacterium | reverse complement strand
TCACGGTTTCTCTTAAAAAGAACGAGTACATTATTCACTGTATTGACAAACAAATGGCTGAAGGTTTGTCGGACAGTACTTTTGTAAAGCAACTTCAGAGGTTAGAAAATGACTGAGCAACTTACTCAAGCTTACGAAATTTTATTTACAATCGGTGTCGTAATATTATGTGTCACGATAGCACTGTGTTTTTACCGTGCCGTTAGAGGCCCTCGTATTGCAGACCGACTTGTAAGCATAAATATGATAAGCACGATGACAATCATGATGCTTTCTATCTTCACGATATTCCTAGACGAAAGCTACCTGGTCGACATAAGCCTTGTATATGCAATGCTTAGCTTTCTTGCGGTCGTTGTACTCGTTAAGGTTTATCTGGGAGTATACAGAAAACGCCACCTAGCCCACATGGAAATTACGGAGGACAACGATGATTTGGGATTGGATTAGATTCGGTATTGCAGCCGCTGTAATGGCGCTCGGATTGTTCGTCGTGTGCGTCTCTGTGTTTGGCGTCTTTAAATTCAAGTATGTACTAAACAGAATGCATATTTCGGCGCTGGGCGACACACTTGGGCTCTCTCTTGTAATTTTAAGTCTGATTATTATTTCGGGCTTTACTTTTACATCCCTCAAGCTGATGCTTATTATTGCGTTTTTCTGGCTTACAAGTCCCGTAAGTGCGCACCTTATTAGCAGATTTGAGGTCATTACGAACGAAGAGTATGTTTCCAAACATATAGAGCTTGCGCCCGATGTGAAGCTTTCGGACATTGAGGAGGATTGACATGGAAGAGATTAGAGTTATACTGCTTGTTTTCCTAGTAGCCTGTGCAATAACCGTAAGTTTTACTAAAAAATTACTCACAGCTATCATTATTTTTATGGCATATAGCCTTATTATGGCAGGTGTTTGGGTGCTTCTTGAATCCCCAGACCTGGCAATTACCGAGGCTGCTGTGGGTGCGGGCATTACCAGCATTCTTTTTTTCGTTACACTAAAGAAAATTTCCGGAGCTGATGACGATGAAACACAAAAAAAATAGAAAAGTACAAAAGAAAATTTCCCCTTTTAAACGTTGGTTACTGGGAGAAAATGCGTTTTATGAAAAGGAGTTTGAGTATAAAGTCGAACCCCCCCAAGAGGAAGTTCACATCGACCCTGTCGAGCCCGATAAAAAGACCATAGAGCGAGCGGACAAATTTTACAAAGTGTTTTATAAAATGCTTGCGGGCGTAGTATGTTTTGCTGTAATTGCGGTACTTTTGGTTACAGTATCTTTCCTCCCCGAGACAGGTGAGCTCGACGTACCCGCAAATAACGAAGTCTCACAAAGATATATCGAGCAGGGCATGGAAGAAACCGGTGCTGTAAATATTATTTCAGGAATGATACTAGACTACCGAGCTTTTGATACATTCGGTGAAGCTAATGTTTTGTTTTGCGCTGTGACCGCTGTGTTTATCCTACTAAAAAACACTTCGGGCAAGGAAGCTCGCAAAAACGACAGAATATATGAGCCGAAAAATGATGTCATCTTGCAACGAACAGCCGGCGTTCTTTCACCGTTTCTTGTCCTCTTTGGGTTCTACATAATTCTCAACGGGCACATAAGCCCGGGGGGAGGATTTTCGGGTGGAGCTGTAATAGGTTCGGGAATGATACTGTATCTACTCGCATTCGGCTTTTCAAAAACTGAGCGATTTTTTACCGAAACAACTTATAAAATCGTGTCGGTTAGTGCACTTTCCTTTTATTGTCTGGCAAAAAGCTACTCATTTTTCACGGGTGCAAATCATATCGAAAACGGTATTACCATCGGAACACCGGGCGACATTTTCAGTGCCGGACTAATATTGCCGCTAAACATCGCTGTGGGGCTCGTTGTTGCGTGTACTATTTACGCATTTTATGTCATGTACAGAAAGGGAGATTTTTAGTGGGAACAAGTATCTTTACAAACTATGATGAGGTTGCTGCGGTTATCCTGTTTGGCATTGGATTTACAATGTTGCTCCTGCATCGAAACCTCATAAAAAAAATAATCGGACTTAACATCATGGATACGGCAGTTTACCTATTCCTTGCATCGATGGGATATATAGACGGATATGAAGCTCCTATCATAGTAGAGGGAGTAACCAACTATATAAACCCTATACCCGGAGGGCTTGTCCTAACGGGAATCGTCGTCTCGGTTAGCGTTACCGCACTTATGCTTGCGCTTACGGTCAGGCTATATCAGAGATATCGCACACTTAACATAGATGAGATATACGTCATAGTGAAAAAGGAGCATAAATAATTGGATTTCATATGTAATTTTCCGTTTTTCACAATAATGTTAACAATGTTTGCGGGAATAATAAGCTCTGTCCTTAAAGGAGGAATGGCGAAATGGCTTACCTACATGGTGCTGTTAGTTGATATTGCACTTAGCTTTGCACTTCTTGTCTACCTCGTAAACAACGGCGAAAGCGTAACCTATATGATGGGGCATTTCCCGGCACCGTGGGGCAACGAAATTAGATTTGGCATGCTCGAAGCACTGTTATCTACAATTTTTGCCATCGTCATGCTACTTAGCCTTCTCGGTTCAAGGCGCCACCTATACGAAGACCTCGACCCGAAAAAACACAACATGTACTACATAATGATAGACATGCTTATGAGTGCACTTTTTGCACTTATATACACAAACGATCTGTTTACTGCATACGTATTTGTCGAAATCAGCACAATTTCCGCCTGCGCACTGCTTATGATTCGCAGAATTGGCAGAACAACGCTAGCCTCTGTCCGCTACATGATTTTAAGTTTGCTCGGTTCAGGCCTTATGCTCATAGGAATTACACTGCTTTACAATCTAACCGGCCACCTTCTTATGCCAAACATTCAAGAATCACTCGGAGTGCTCGTTGAAACAGGTCAATACCAAGTTCCGATTCTAGTTACAATTTCCATGCTCTCTATAGGTCTGGCTCTAAAATCCGGCCTCTTCCCCTTCCATTTTTGGATGCCGGACACGTATGGGTATGCAACACCCGCGTCCGCTTCCATACTTTCAGGGCTAGTTTCAAAGGGATATATTTTCCTTATCATTAAAATATATCTGCGCACGGTCGGACTTGATATCGTAGTTGGAACCAACGTCCTTGACGCAATATATTTGTTTGCGCTCGCGGGCATGATTGTCGGCTCAATCAGTGCGATGAGGGAGGATGACATACGGCGAATGATTGCCTTTTCTTCTGCCGCACAAATTGGCTATATTTTCATGGGAATAAGTCTTGGGACGATGCAAGGTATTGTAGCCGCAATTTTCCACATGCTCGTCCACACAGTAACAAAACCGATACTCTTTACTTCTGCCTCAGCACTTTCGGATGTTTCGGGTGAAAGCAAAAAATTTGCCGATTTGCAAGGTTCGGGGCTCAGAAACAGACCTGCAGGCATTGCATTTTCAATAGGAGCGCTTTCAATGGTAGGTTTGCCTGTTTTGGCAGGATTCGTCTCAAAACTTCTCTTTGCCACAGCTTCTCTTGCAAACCCAAACAAAATGATCGGCGTATTGATAGTATTGGCGATAAGTACGGTGCTAAACGCCGTATACTTCCTGCGCACGGTAATAAGAATATACAGGCCTCACAACTCCCCTCCTCCCGAGTTTGTGGAATTTGGTTTTTCAACACAAAAGGTTTTTGTGTTTTCAATGGCAGCTCTTATCCTGCTAAACCTCATTCTCGGACTGGCAAGCTCGCCGATTATAGAAACAATTGAAAACGGCCTTGCAGTGTTTACTTGATAAAGGAGGTAACTATGGATTATTTTTTACTTGCTCCGGTGTTTTTTCCGATATTAGCGGGAATATTTATAAAATTTGTAAACCCTTTAAAAAGCAATTTAAAGGCACTTAATTTGTATGTAATAGCAAGCATGTGTATAAGCGCGGCTCTTGCACTTTTTGTTATTCTTTCAGAGGGAATGTCGCTTCATCTACTCAACATCACAGCGGATATAGAGATATTTTTTAGAGCAGACGAGCTTTCTAAACTCTTTGCAAGCATTTTGATTGTAATATGGCTGCTGGTTGGAATCTACTCGACGAAATATATGAACCACGAAGGTGCTCAGCAGAGATTTTTCACCTTTTATCTCATCTCACTTGGTGTGCTTATGGGAATAGATTTTGCAGGTAATATCGTTACGCTATATGTCTTTTACGAGGTTCTTACATTCTGCACACTTCCTCTTGTAATGCATTCTATGAAAAAAGAAGCCGTGCATGCGGCACAAAAATATCTGTTTTATTCAATAGCCGGTGCGCTGATGGGGCTTATCTTTATATTCTTTATGTCACACCATACTACAACAGCGGAATTTGTCCTTGGAGGAACACTGGATACATCATTGATTTTGGGAAATGAATCACTGCTTCTTGTTGTGGTTTTCCTCGCTATTATCGGCTTTGGCACAAAAGCGGGAATGTTTCCCATGCACGCATGGCTCCCGACAGCGCATCCCATAGCACCCTCTCCTGCAAGTGCTGTTCTTTCAGCAATCATAACAAAGGCTGGAATACTTGCTCTTATAAGAGTTGTGTTTTATATGGTAGGCCCGGAGTTCATAGCCGGAACATGGGTTCAGT
>CAYJIQ010000174.1:0-4689 GCA_964370275.1 uncultured Christensenellaceae bacterium | reverse complement strand
CAATTCCTGCTATGTCAATAATGCCCGGGCAATATCTTGTCGTGCTGTGGGGTGGCGAGGAAGAGACAGAAGATAGGCTTGAGACGAGATTTAACTTATCTTCGGATGCAGACGAGACGGTAACTCTCGTTACGCCGACTGAGCAAGTAGTGGCTACTCTCGAGCTTCCCGAGATGGAAACGGACATTTCATACGGGTTAAACGAAAATGCAGAATATGTATATTTTGCCGAGCCCTCTGCGGGAGAGGCAAACCGAGGGGAAACCAACGATACACCGATCTTTGAAGGGCTGTCCTCAGGTTCTCAGGTGCTTATAAATGAATTTTCTGATGCGAATGACTTTGGAATAGCAGATGAAGACTCGGACAGAAGCGATTGGGTTGAGATAAAAAATTTCTCTGAGAATGCGGTTGATCTTACAGGGTATGCTTTAAGCGATAATCCAGACAATCCAGACAAATGGGTTTTTGGGCAGTTACAACTTCAAAGCGGAGAGACAGTAGTAGTGTTTCTTTCGGGCAAAGATAGAACGGAAGGCGAACTGCACACGTCGTTTATGTTCGGAGAAGATGACATCGGTTTGCAGCTCACAGATCCTTCGGGAAGAAAAGTGGACACCGTCTCTTACGACGACTATGCGACGGGAAATGCTTCTAAGGGCAGAGACGTATCAAACCCCGAAAACTGGTTATATTACCTCGAACCAACGCCCGGTTTTGACAACACTACGCAAGGATTTACGCAGATAGATATTGCTACGGCGACAATGCCCCCGGCATAATCAAACGGTAACAGAATATTCGTTGTTTGTTCACGTGCGGTTAACAGATTTAGTGTATAGTATAATACATAAATATATTGATAACCGAGGTGAAGTTTATGTTAAGTGCACAATCCATTATGTTTTTTATGTTAGCCTGTGTGATGTGCGCCGTTGTGTCAATTATCAAGATAGTCAGGGCAGCCCGCTTTGAGTCGGGTCAAGTGCGCAGGATAATCCTGTTTTTCACTTTCGTAGCATCAATATGCGGTGTCGTGAGCGTGACGTTGCTCCCGATAGAAACACAATTTCTACGTGAATTTCCGACAATTTCAATAAACTATATTCCGTTAAGCAGTATAACGACATTTTTTTCGTCGTTGCCGGCTTCAGGGTCAATAGAGATGGAAGTGTTTTCGCTGAACTTTTTCGGCAACATTGCAATTTTCGTGCCGTTTGGATTTTTGGTCGGAATGCTGTTTAGAAGGTGCCAAAAACTTCCGTTTGTCACTTTATACGCTGCGATTTTTTCGGTGGCGATAGAAATTGCACAGCTTGCGGAGCAGGTTGCGGGTCTGACAATTTCGAGGGCTACGGACGTTGACGACGTTATATTAAATGTAATCGGAGCGCTTGTCGGATTTGCCGTCTACAAACTGTTTTTTGCCAAATCAAACCTGAAGTATCTTCATAGGCATTACAAATATTCGTTAGAGGATTGAGTCATTCGCCTCGTCGGCTTCTGAAAAAACCGTGATAAATTTAATTGAAAAGAAATCGCAGACGGCGTAGTCCTTCGTGGCGGGATAGTATAAAACTATGTAGTTTTTACCCACAGCAACGAGGTAGCCCGTCTTTTCTTTTATGTGAGAACCGAGCACAAATTCAACGCTTATCCTGCGCCCGAGCTGGGAGCGCAAAAAGCCATTTAAGCTCATACAATCGCTTCCGGAAACTTCGGATTTAACACCCGAGTCGGTACCGGGAATGGGTGAGAGCGCAATATTTTCGCAATCGGGTGCGTCGGTGAAAGAATGGAGTGTGATTTTTTCGCTGTGCGGAGAGGTGAACGCCTCGGTATTTGCCATAGAATCGCAATACTCGCTAAGATCCATTATGTCGCTCAAATTAGAATAAAAATCGTTCATTTCATATTCCTCCCAAATAAATGCTGATAGAATATAGTATTATCCGGGAGGAAAAGTGTGAATTTATTAGCTTTCTTTATGAGCAAGTTCTTTTTGAGCATACATCATTTCATCGGCAATCGCAAGCATTTGTGTTAAGTCATTTGTGTCTGACGAAAGTGCAAATCCAACACTTGCAGAAATGTTTATGTGCACAGAGTCTAGAGTAAATGTCGATGAGGAGAGCTCTTCAACCCTGAGTTTAATGCCCATAGCATCATTAGCATTTGATATTTCAGGCACAACGAGCGCAAATTCGTCTCCGCCCAATCTAAATACGAGGGAGTCGGCAGAGAGCTTTGACTGCAATCTATGCACATAAGCGACGAGAAGCTTGTCGCCCATTTCGTGCCCATATGTGTCGTTTACCGGCTTAAACTTATTTAAGTCGACATAAAACAGCGCAAAAACTTCTTGTGGCTGATCGCTAAAATATTGGTCAAGCTTAGCGCGGTTAAATGCTTTGGTGAGCGGGTCGGTCACGAGTCTTAGGAGGAGCTTTTCTCTTGATTTCAGTATTCTTGAGATGTAGTTATAAATAAGGAAATTTATAACCAGTATCAGCAAGAACCAAAATAATGCATCGACAAATACGGTTTGAGTTTTATTGTTAATATAGATACTAAATTTCCAAGTGTTGTTTCCAATTTGAATTTCGGCTGATGTTGCGTTTTGCTCTCTAAAATCAGGCGTCTGTGCAGCCATCAAGTCAACGCCATTATAACTCGTAATTATCTGATATTCATACCCGATTTCATATAGATCTTCAAGACCTATAGAGGAAAAAAGGAGCTCCGAATCAAGACATGTAATAGTAAATCCTAAAAATTTATCTTCGATGTATACCGGATTTCTAATCACAATTCCCATTGTGCCATCACTGAACATATATGGTCCCGAAACGACAACCTCGCCGGATTCTTTAGCCTCGAGTGAATCTATAACGGCACTTTGACTTTCAAACACGTTTTCTTGCAAACGCTCTTCGTTTCCTTCAAGAGGATAGACGAATGTTACAACACCATCGGGAAGGTATGCAAGCGTATTGTCCATCGAGGGGTTGTACATCGTACTTGCAATTCTAGAAAAGTATTCTTCGTCAATATTGCCTTCGTATGCCGCAATTATTTCTCCGAGAATAGAACTGACTTGGATTTGTGAACGAACGGCAGATTCAAGGCGCGCAGCGTGAACATCGAGAACAGATTGTTCTTTTTCTGTCAAACTATAATTAACGTCCGCTCCTGCAATGACGGAAACGGCTATTCCTATAAATAATACAATAATGAAAATAATCTTTGCAGCTTTCATAGCAATTTCTCCAAAAACGATAGAAGTGATACTAGGTGAGTGACAACGTCCGAATTTAAAAGGCAAAAAAACATTCGGTGGAGTGGCATTACAACCGTACATAGCATAATTTGTTATTTAATAATAGCATATTCTACAAAAAAATACAATAATTTCTCTAAATTGAGAACAAATATTTTTATTCAGGTAACATAACCACGCAAAATAAAATTTCAAAGAAGTTGCAAATCAATAATAAATTGAGCAATTATTTGGGAAGAATAAATTAGTATTTGAAATATATATTGAATGGAGCACAAAAATATTGTATAATGAATTATACTCGGCAGAGGTATTGCCGAGGGGTTTGGAGGTGCAGTATGAAAAAATTAACTATGCCAATGGTTGCACTTAGAGGGCTGGTAGTATATCCCTATATGGTGCTGAATTTTGAAGTGGCAAGAGAGATTTCAATATTAGCTATGGAAGCGGCGATGCTTAACGATCAGTCGGTCTTTTTGGTTGCACAAAAGGACATGCGCGTAGAGATGCCGGAGGAAGGCGATATATATCAGGTAGGTACAGTTGCCCGTGTTCGCCACATTATAAGGCTGCCGGGAGACGCAATAAGAGTGCTTGTCGAAGGGTGTTACCGTGCAAAACTTGAAAGTTTTGAAGCAGGCGAATACTTTGTTGCGGACGTAGTTAAATGCGAAGAAGAATTTGAAGATGAAGATCATGCAAAGGCTTATAAAAGAGAGCTTTTAGAGACGTTTGAGGAGTACGCTAAGACTTCGGGCAAAATTTCGGCCGAAACTCTTGTTGCCTACTGGGATATCCGTTCGGCTTCTAAGCTAGCAGATACCGTTGCTGTGAACGTTCTTCAAAATTTACAAGAAAAGCAAGACGTTCTCGAACATTTTGATCTTGACGCAAGGTTTGAGAAGATAATAGAATATACTAGAAAAGAAATCAAGCTAAACGAACTTCAAAATGAGATAAGTTCAAGAACTCGTTTGCAGATTGAAAAAATCCAAAAGGAACACTACCTTCGTGAACAGATGAAGGCAATTCAAAATACGTTGGGAGACGATAACGACGAACCCGACATTATTGATGAGTTTAGACAAAAACTTCAAACGTTACCTGTTGACGAAAAGGCAAAGATAAAGATTGGCAAGGAAATTTCAAAGCTTGAGAGATTAAGCCCACACATTCCCGACTATAATGTATCTTTAACCTACCTTGAAAACGTATTTGACATGCCATATGACATATACACTCAAGACGACTTGGATCTCGGACACGCGAGAAAGGTGCTCGACGACGAGCACTACGGGCTCGAGGAGGTAAAGGAACGTGTGCTTCAGTATCTTGCAGTGAGGAAGCTAAAAAATGACATGAAGGGGCCGATTATTTGCTTTTCGGGACCTCCGGGTGTGGGAAAGACC
>CAYJIQ010000173.1:0-4695 GCA_964370275.1 uncultured Christensenellaceae bacterium | reverse complement strand
CCTCCTATCATAGGAACTACCCTGTCTATTGTAATCTTTGCAGTTTTTAGCGAAATTCCATCTATTGTTGCACCTGAAAAGCCTTTTATCGCACAAAGCGCTATAAACACAGTAAATAGTATTGCCATTAGCCACTTTATCGCCGAAAGTATCAACGAAACCGTGTTTGAAAGTTTAATTGTCGAGGATATATTCGACACTATCATGAGCGTCGCAGCCACTAAAATTGCAGGAAGTACAATATTTTGCTCCGCTCCGAACATAAGCGCAGACATAGCCGTTACCAAAGGAGAAAGCATAGCCTCACTCGTTAGCCCACCAAGCGCCGAAAGCAGCGTGATCATAATCGGCGTAAGCGTCTCCACAAGCCCCGAGAGTGTGTCTATCGCCTCTGCCGCTACGTTTACACATCCGATAAGAACGCCTGCGGACATTGCACATATGAGTACATATCCCGCCCAAAAAGCGACTTTTGAAACCGAGTCGTTTGCAAATGAGTTTCTCATTTCATTCAGCACGCCCATTATGGCAAGCACCGTTAAAATACCCGCCACAACACCAACTCCGCCAAAAAGCGCCTCTGTTGCAACATCGATAATGGCATTAAGAACCTCTTCAACAGTTGTTTCGCTAAATCCCTCACTCGCTATTGCGCTGATAGCCGACTCTAAATCAGCCCCGCCAAAATACTCAGGATCGTAGTATGCCTCTAGCCCGTACGTGTCAAGCTCCCCTATAGAATTTTCAACCTCGGTTTCAAGTTCCGCAAGATCTGCTTCTTCGTCGCCCTCTTCGCTTGTGGCAAAAGCAGTGCATGGAATTAAAATTATCGCAAATACAATTAATAAAATTTTATATCGCAAGTTCTCTCACCAACTCTACAAACTCGCCGAGCAGAGGAAGAGTCAACACTACGATGACTAACTTTCCGCCTAGTTCCACCTTTGTTGCAAGAGCACCTTCGTTTGCATCCTTTAGCAACTGCGAAGAAAATTCGCACACATATGCAATCCCCGTTATCTTTAGCACAAGCGACACCCCTTCCGATATTCCCGCAACTTGCGAGAGATTTGTTATAAACGCTACCGACTCACTCAGGGACGGAAGCACCATTATCAAAATTAGCACTCCCGCAACCACACTTACTTGCAGTGCAATTTCGGGGTTTGTCTTCTTTATTGATATGGCAAGCACTCCCGCAACGAGACCGACTGCGGCAATTTGAAAGATATCCATCAGTACAACGAAAAAATCGTCTTTACACTGTCAAACAAGTCGCTAACAAGATTTACCACCATCAAAAGCACTATGACAAGCCCCGCAATGCTGGCTAGCGTCGCTATGTCCTCTCTACCCGCTCTTACCAGCAATTGATTTATTACTGCAACCAGTATCCCGATTGCCGCAATTCTAAAGACAAGATCTATGCTAACATTCATTTAATTTCCTCCACTACGCGATGATTATTGCAAGGGCAAGTCCTCCCGCAAAGCACAAGCTTTTTGAGAGTTTAGCCCGCTTCGCACTCGTCTCACTTTGAGTCTTAAGCAATTGCACAGCATTTTTTAAAATGTGCGAAAACGCATCTTCGACATCCGCCTTAGTTACCGAGACACAAAGCAGGTCGCATAGTTCCATTAATAAATTTTCTGCCTCTTCAGGTAGTTGCACCGTCTGTTTTGCATAGAGTATTATCTCTTTTCCCTGAGCAGTTTTGCGCTTTTTCATGACCTGTGCACATTCTCCGAAATAACCGTCTAACCCCGCATTTTCGGCGTGTAAGAAGGCTTCGTATATGCTCATTTGTCTGTATACCATCCCGGCTCTCATGCACTTTAAACACACAATTAAATCTCTCCAAAGCTTTTCCTTCTCACTTATGTTACGAGCAATACAATTACCCAGCATCACACTTGAAATTATTAGAATCACTATAAAAAAAACTTGCATCAGTCGACCTCCAGCAGCACGGGACATCCGAGAATCTTCTCGCCCTTTTCGTTATACACACAGTTAAGAGTTCCCCTCCCCATACAATCCCCAAGCTCGACGACCCGTTTTATTAGCCCGCACGCCATAAGTTCTCTTAACATCTGCCTTGTTTTGAGCTCCTCAAAGTTCTTTGCGTGCGCCGTCGCAATTACGCTAACTCCGCAATTTACCGCCTCGTGAATAGAATGTACTTCCTCTTTGCTGCCCACTTCGTCCATTGCAATTACGTCGGGAGAAAGCGCTCTTAGTGCAATTTGCATCCCGCCTACTTTTGGGCATGAAGTCAATATATCCGTCCTTGCCCCCAGGTCAAACCCATCTGCATAAAGCTCACTTCTTTCGTCTATGACCGTACACTTCATCGGAGCACAACATATCCCATCCGATATCATGCGCACTGCATCCCTAAGAAGTGTCGTCTTTCCATGCCCCGGAGGCGAAATTATGATGGTATTTAGCAACCTATCGTCGCAAATTAAGTACTGCATAACTCGCTGCGCAATCCCCTTCAGTTCACCGGGAAATCTTATGTTAAGCGATGTGAAAGAGCGCATATTTTTTATTCTTGAGTTGCTCGAGACAACCCTTCCCGCCACTCCCACTCTGATTCCGCCTTCCATAGTAAAAAAACCCGAGGTCAGCTCTTGTGCGAAGGAAAAAAGCGAATGTTCTGCCAAAGAAAATACGAGTTTATTAATGTTTTCTGCGTTCAACACATACTGTATCTGCCGTTCACATCCTCTTGAATAATAACTCACATTTCTTTTCGCTCTTATCCTAAGTTCCTCTGCATCATTAAACCCCGGCGACCTTGTAAGCTCTTGCGCCAAATCATCGGGTAAGTATTCTAAAATTTCTCTCATAACCCTTCCTCCTGTGTTTGTTATACTATATTCACACAGCACACACGATATGATTTTTTACACAAAAAAGAGCGAACCTAAATTTTGGCACACTCTTTTTGGGACACATATAGTTTTTAGATATCCTCTTTAGTATATCATCTTTTTCGTCATTCCGCCGTCCACCACAATGTTTGCTCCGTTTATAAAGTCATTTTGTTCGTCTGCAAGAAACAGACAGGTGTTTGAGATATCCCGAGGTTTGCCTACCCTGTTTGAAGGATGAATCTCGTGCTCTTCCTTTTCAATTTCGCCGTAATTGCCGGTGTAAATGTACCCGGGACTTATTGCATTTACTGTTATGGGTGTCCCTAGCAAAGAAACACATAGCGAGTTTGTTAGCGAAACAATCCCGCCCTTGCTCATTCCGTACAGTTCCCAGTCCGCCTCATTTTGGTGCCATCTCGTCGAGGAGATGTTTATTATTCTGCCATAAGCCTCACCTTGGTTTAAGCGAACAAACTCCTTTGCACAAAAATATGCGCCTTTTAAATTTACATCTATTAGTTTGTCAAACTCTCTCTCTTCAACTTCTTTTATGTGTTTTTGAAAAGAAGCAATTGCTCCGTTGTTTATCAGGACATGAGCTTTAGTGTATTTTTGCGAGATACTAACAAAAGCAGCCTCGATTTGGTTCAGTTCGCTCAAGTCTGCTTTAATATAGCATAAATTCGGATTTTTACACTCGAGAATGTCTATTACAACAACTTCATACCCGCTTTTGTAAAACCGCTCTGCGATGTCCTTTCCTATTCCACTCGAACCCCCCGTCACAACACAAACTTTCACCATTATTCATCCTCACAAATTCAGTATTTTAAATCGTAGCATCATATACAGCATTGACTTATGTAAAATATAGCAAAACCAACACCCCATGTCAACTTGATATTGGTTACTTTTTTGTAATAATGTCACATAATTGTCACTGTCAATTTACACATTAGCAACATCCTCATCTCCAAAACACATTTTAGGCACCTTCTTTTAAATATCGTGTAAACAATGGGCATTATCACCAAACTGCAATGGAATATTTCACGAACATATATTGTTATAAATATTAGGAAAGGAAAAACGGAAAATGCGTTTTAAAAAAACTTTGTTAACAACAGCTGCACTCTTGGCATTTTCTCTTCTGCTTGTCTCATGCGCGGTTATACCGATAGAACAACCCGTCAATACTACAGAAGAAGAACCAAATAGAATGGAGGAGCCAATGAACGACAATAACCTAAGCACAATCTATCTCGCCGGCGGATGTTTCTGGGGCGTTGAGGAATATATGGACAGAATTCCCGGAGTCTATGACGCCGTCTCGGGATATGCAAATGGCAAAACAGAAAATCCGACATACGAAGATGTTTTGTACAACGACACAGGTCACGCCGAAACAGTAAAAGTAAGCTACGACAAGGAGGAGGTTTCGCTGGATGATCTTCTTGAAAAATTCTTTAGAGTCGTCGACCCGGTTAGCGTAAATAGGCAGGGCAACGATGTGGGAATCTCATATCGTTCGGGAATTTATTACACCGACGAAGCAGATCTTCCTGCAATAGAGGCGAGAATCGCAATCCTTGATGAGGAATATGAGCAGGAGATCGCAGTTGAAGTTTTACCACTTGAAAACTTTGGACTTGCAGAGGACTACCATCAAGATTACTTAAAGAAAAATCCCAACGGATATTGTCATATTGATCTTGACGCATCATGGGAAGAGTACGCACCCTCCGAAGAAGTAATACAGATCCCCGAGTATGACTCACCCTCTGAGGAAGAGCTAAAAGAGACGCTTACAGAG
>CAYJIQ010000172.1:0-4718 GCA_964370275.1 uncultured Christensenellaceae bacterium | reverse complement strand
CTTCCTGCTTAAAAATTCGGGAACCGGCGGTGTCGGCGAGCTTGCTAACCTTCTCATGGGCATCGCATTTGTACTACCCGCCGCACTGATCTACATGAAAAACAAGTCATTTAAGCGTGCATTAATAGGAACTTTCGTTGGAATTCTTTCAATGACAATTGCTTCGGGTGCGCTAAACTACTGGCTGCTCATCCCTGCATATGCACAAATTATGCCGATGGAAGCAATCTTATCCGCCTGCACTATGATAAATCCCGCAATGAACTCCGTCGAAGCTTATGTCTTTATGGCGGCAATGCCCTTCACATTTGCAAAGGGACTTCTTGACGGAATTATTATATTTTTAATATACAAAAGAGTATCACCTGTGCTTCATAAGTGATATAATAATATAAGAACTCAGGTTCAAATACGATAATTTGGAGCGTTTATGACAAAGCTATTGCTTAATCTCTTTATTAAAGGGGAACAAAACTATAACAAGCCACAGGTAAGAAAGCGAATAGGAATTTTATCGGGTTGTGTAGGAATAGTCATAAACCTCCTTTTATTTGGCATTAAACTGTTTAGTGGGATTATTTCTTCCTCAATCGCAATTACAGCAGACGCATTTAACAACCTTTCTGACGCGGGCTCCTCTGTTGTTACAGTCGTTGGCTTTAAACTTTCAAACAAACCCGCAGACAAAAAGCACCCTTTTGGGCACGGAAGAGTCGAATATATTGCCGCATTTATCATTTCCATAGCGATTTTTATAGTTGCGTTTGAGCTTATAACCTCCTCCATAGAAAAAATAATAAATCCAACTCGCGTAGACTTTGCGATTTTGCCCGCAATTTTGCTTGTCGTCTCAATTATTGCAAAACTCATCATGTGTGTTTTTAACAAAAAACTCGGCAAGCTTATTAATTCTCCCGCAATGAAGGCAACAGCGCTCGACTCGGTAAGTGACGCGATTGCAACAACGGCTGTGCTCGTCGGCAGCATTATCTCGCATTTTTCGGGACTTATGATAGACGGTTACCTGGGGTTATTGGTTGCTGTTTTTATTATTTACTCGGGCTATACCACCATAAAAGATGCAATGGACCTGCTACTTGGCAATCAACCGTCGCCGGAGTTTATCGACCAAATAAAAAACACCGTGCTTTCTCATAAACAGATCAGCGCGATGCATGACCTTATAGTCCATAACTACGGTGAAGGAAAATACATGGTTTCACTGCACGCCGAAGTTCCCACAGACTGCGACATTGTAGAAATTCACGAAGTTATCGACCATATTGAAATGGAGCTAAAGAGCAAATACGGATGTTCTGCAACGATACATATGGATCCCGTAATCACCGACGATGCCGCAACTACACAGGCAAAGTCGATGATTTCAAACATCCTAAAACAGGTTGACCCGACGCTTGCATTTCACGATTTTCGAATGGTAAAATGTCAAAACCATATTAATTATATTTTTGATGTCGAGCTGACTACCGAAAATAAAAACTCAGCAGATGCAATAGAAAACGAGGTTTGCTCAAAGCTTGAAGAAATAAACCCTCACTACTTTGCCGTCATCAATTTTGATGCACACTATTTATAGACCGATTATATAATTTGTATGACTTTGTAGCCGGCATTTTCTATGGCGGTTTTTATCTGTTCGTCGCTTACATTCCCCTCAACTTCAGCAGATGCTTGCTCTAAATCTACAGTCGCAACCACTCCTTCAAGTGCATTTAATACATCGTGCACTCTTCCCGAACAATGACCACACATCATTCCCTCAATCTTCACCGTCTTTTTCATCTTCTTTTCTCCTTTTATCTCTTGTTTTTTAACTTCACTAGCTATTCGTCTTTTAAAGCGCTTTAACCTAAGCGAGTTTGACACCACAAAAACCGAGCTTAAGCTCATTGCCGCCGCCGCAAACATAGGATCTAACCTTAAACCGAATGCTCCAACAAAGATGCCCGCCGCAATAGGGATTCCTAAACAGTTGTAAAAAAATGCCCACAATAAATTTTGCTTAATATTTGAGATTACAGCGCGAGATAGCTCTATCGCTGTGACGCACAAATTGGGATTTGAATTCATGAGCACTACATCCGCAGATTCAATTGCGATGTCCTTTCCCGAACCGACCGCAATGCCGACATCCGCAAGTGCAAGTGCAGGTGCATCATTTATACCGTCTCCGACCATAGCAACGCTTCCCTTGACTTTTAGCTCTTTTATTACCTGCGCTTTTCCATCCGGCAATACCCCCGAAATAACTGAATCGACACCGATTTTTTTTGCTATTGCACTTGCTGTCACAGCATTGTCCCCTGTGAGCATAGTAGTTTCAATTCCCATCTTTTTTAGCTCTAAAACAGTTTGAAAAGATGTATCCCTAAGCTCGTCCCCCACTGCAATAAGACCTATTAATTTGCCGTCAAAAGCAAAGTATATCGGGGTCTTTCCCTGCGAGCCGAGCTTCTGTGCATCGTCTTTTAGAGATTCAAAATCGACTTGTGCATCCTTCATCATCTCTTCGTTGCCTGCCACGCAGAACTGATTGTCAATTTTCCCGACAACGCCTTTTCCGGCGACCGCGACAAACTCATCTACTTCTCTTTTTTCGTCAGTAAGTTCGCAAATTGAGCGTGCTATAGGATGCTCGGAATACTTTTCAATCGAAGCTGCCAACACCTTAAGCTCTTGTTCTGAGACTCCATTTGCCACAATTACGTCTGTAACGGCGGGTTTTCCGTGCGTAAGCGTCCCCGTCTTATCAAAAACTACATTTTTTACATCCTTCATGGTCTCCAGTGCTTCTCCCGAACGCACTAATATTCCAAGTTCTGCACCCTTTCCGCTTCCGACCATTATTGCAACCGGAGTTGCAAGGCCGACGGCACACGGGCAGGAGATTACGAGTACGCTTATGCCAAAGCCGAGAGCTTCGCCGATATTTCCGTTAATTATAATCCAGGTTATCACAGTAATTGCGGCAATCACAAGTACAACAGGCACAAAAACTCCGCTTACCTTGTCTGCCAACTTAGCAATTGGCATCTTCGACGCACCTGCCTCTTCGACAAGCTTTGCAATTCCCGCCACAGCTGTGTCCGCACCTATTTTAGTCGCATTAAATTCAAAGTATCCGCTGGTGTTCATTGTTCCCGAATATACCGTGTCGCCGGCTTCTTTTCCGACCGGCATACTCTCACCCGTAAGAGCTGATTCATCCACATAAGAGCTTCCCTTGCAAACAACACCGTCAGCAGGCAGCGCACTTCCCGGCTTTACGATAACCGTATCTCCTACTACAATTTGTGCAGATTTGATAGTTATTATCTCACCCTTTCTAATTACTTGTGCAGTATTAGGAGCGAGGTTTAACAATTTTGAAATAGCATCACGAGTTTTGCCCTTTGAGCGTTCCTCAAGCATTTTTCCCAGCGTTACCAACACAAGTATCATTCCCGCAGATTCAAAGTAAAGCTGCATGGCATACTGATGCGCATTAGCTGTATCAACCAGCATAATATACATCACAATCAAGCTATATATAAATGCGGCCGATGTTCCCACAGCAATGAGCGAGTCCATATTAGGACTGCGCCTAAAAAGAAGCATGAATCCCTTTGTAAAGTAACGAAAGTTTAAAAACAAAATCGGCATTGTCAGCATAAGCTGCGTAAGTGCAAACACAGCTGAGTTGTGGTGAAATATAGTCGGAATCGGCAATCCCGCCATATGACCCATCGAAATATAAAACAGCGGAACGAGAAAACAAAGCGAAACTATAAAATTCACCTTAAAAGAATTGCTGTTCGCAGGTTCGCTCTTGAACGTCTCCTCACCCTCAAAGCTTGCTCCATAGCCCGCTTTTGAGACCGCATCCTCTATGTCTTGTATCGTTATCTTGCTTTCGTCAAAGTCGATATAGAGCTTATTTGCCAGCAAATTTACCGTCGCTTCGCTTACACCGACTAATTCACAGACGGTGTTTTGGACGTGCGCACTGCAGGCCGAGCAGGTCATTCCCGTCACATTAGCTGTCTTTTTCACGCTGTCCCTCCTTTTTGATTCCGTATTATCACCTATATTGATTTTAACATTTTTAATCGATTAGTCAACACTAATTGGATGCTACACTCTGAACTATCGCATTTTTGATTGCGTTGTAATCTCTTTATCAATGTGATATAATTTTACTAAACATACTTAATAAAGGAGATTTTATGCAATTATTTAGTACAGAGATGGTAGCCGGCAAAAACATTGAAATGTTGGGTCTTGTTCAGGGGAGCACCATCCAGAGCAAAAATATGTTCAAGGATATTGGACAGGGTTTTAAGACCATGGTCGGTGGAGAACTTGTAAGCTACACTAAAATGATGAACGAAGCGCGGGACATTGCGACCGGAAGGATGATAGAGAAGGCACAAAGCATGGGTGCAAATGCCATAGTAGGCATTCGATATTCTTCCTCAGCAATAATGCAGGGCGCGGCCGAAATCATGGTATACGGCACCGCTGCCAGAATCCTATAGAACAAAAAACCGACGCATCCAAAATAATGCGTCGGTTTTTTATGTTCATTATTTATGGTCGCCATAAAAAACGTATGTGTTCTTTCCCGCATTTTTGGCTTGGTACAGAGCTTTGTCTGCCATGTTGTTTAGTTTCATGTAGCTAGTTGAATGCTCGGGCACCATTACAGCGCCTACGCG
>CAYJIQ010000171.1:1331-4768 GCA_964370275.1 uncultured Christensenellaceae bacterium | reverse complement strand
CTTTTGCTTAATTTATTTGCGTTTGTGCTAAATATTTTTCTTAACTGGGTGCTCATTTATGGGCAGTTTGGAATTGAAGCGATGGGGGTAAGAGGCGCGGCATATGCGACGCTTATTTCAAGAATCGTCGAATGTAGCCTGGTAATAATATACATCAGATTTGTAGAGAAAAAATTGAAGTACAGATTTAAAGAGCTTGTTAGTATAAGCAAGCCGCTAGTCTCGGATTTTGTCAAATTTAGCGTTCCCGTCACGCTAAATGAGGCGTTTTGGGGGCTTGGTGCGATAGGATTAACCGTAGTGATCGGGCAAATCGGCACAATTCCTGCGGCCGCATCTTCTATCGTTGCGACGCTTCAGCAGTTTGTTGCGGTTGCAATTTACGGCATAGGAAGTGCAACCGGCGTTATCATCGGGAATGCACTGGGGAGCGGACGTGTCGAATACGCAAAACAGTGTGCGCGCACGTTGCTAGCCGTGGGCATTGGCGCAGGAATAGTTACCGGAGGATTGCTGTTACTGCTCAGCGAGCCTGCCTTTGCATTTTACAATATTGCACCCGAAACACTTGAACTGTGTAGAAGTTTTGTAATTGTCGCAGCCTTTACCATTGCGATAGATTCTATAAATATCCTATCTATTGTTGGGATTCTGCGTGGAGGAGGGGACACAAGATGGTCTCTTGCAGCAGATGTAATTACTCTTTGGGGAATAGCGCTCCCTCTCGGATTTATCACAGGATTTGTCATTCAAACGCCCGTCCTGCTCGTATTTATAGCACTTCGCTCAGATGCTTACGTTAGGGCGATACTGTGCTTGTTTAGAGTTAAATCCAATAAGTGGGCAATAAACGTAACAAGATAAATGAGCATAAATAAAGCCTTCAATTCGTCGACATAAGAGATTTTTGTTTTTAGCGATGGCCGATTATAATAAAGAACTTCCATATTGCATATAATAAAAAACAGCAATTTATGCAACTTCGGGAGGAAATGATATGAAAAGCGACTTTGTTATCGGTCTTTGCTGTACGCTGTTGGCGTGCATCGGTGTGTTTCTCGTTGGGATATCGATAAGCCCTGTTTCCTCACAGGTTGCACACACTCCGCAAACGTCCTACGATTGGTACTACAAGCCGACGCAGGACGGTTCACAGCCGATAGTTGCCGACAATGCACCTTTTATAGACGAATATGGAGTGTTTTATTTGGGAGAAGAAACGAGCAAAGAAATATACCTCACTTTTGATGCAGGGTTTGAAAACGGAAATACGGCTGCTATTTTGGATGTTTTAAAGGAAAAAGAGGTCTCAGCAACTTTTTTTGTGACGGGGCATTTTATGCAAAGTCACCCAGAGCTAATTGTCAGGATGGCGCAAGAAGGGCATATAGTCGGCAATCATACACTGGGACACGTCGATTTAACCGATGTCAGCGAAGATGTATTTTTAGAGCAAGTGCAGGGGCTTAGCGACCTTTACACTGAAATAACGGGTGGAAATATGCCCATGTATTTACGACCACCTGAGGGCAGATACTCTGAAAAGTTTTTGCAGCAGGCGCAAGGTCACGGATATACGGTTGTATTTTGGAGTTTTGCCTACATGGATTGGCTAGAGGATGATCAGCCATCGCACGAAGAGGCAATAGATACGATAATCTCTCGCACGCACCCGGGAGAAATTGCACTATTACATTCAACATCAAAAACGAATGCCGAGGTGCTGGGCACAGTCATAGACATGTGGATTCAGCAAGGGTACAGCATTCGCTCGATTGATGCACTTGTTTTAAGACAACAATTTGCCGCTTAGATTTTTTTAAGATAAGCGATTTCTTCTTCTGTAAGAAGTCTCCATTCGCCTTTTTTGAGGTTTCCGAGGTTTAAGTCTCCCTCGCTAATTCGTTTTAGGAAGACGACATTTTTTTCAAGGGCTTCAAACATTCTTCTAACCTGTCTGTTTTTGCCTTCGTGAATAGTGATTGTAAGCTCTGTGCGATTGGGTGTTGACTTCATAATCTTTATCCTCGCGGGATATGTCTTAGAACCCTCAAGGTCTACGCCCGTCTCAAGCCTTTTAATAAGCTCTGCGTCAAGGTCGCTGTCGATAACCGCATAGTATCTCTTTGTCACCTCGTTGCTCGGGTGAGTGAGCTTTTGTGCAAGCTCCCCATCGTTTGTCATAATAAGAAGACCCTCGGACATGAAGTCGAGTCTGCCTACCGGAAAAATCCTTGCATCGATGCCTTTAATGCAGTCTAGAACAGTCATCCTATCGCCTTCGTCTTTACAGGTAGATACGCAACCTGTGGGCTTGTATAGCATTATGTATACCTTATCCTCGGGAATAAAAAGTTCTCTTCCTGAATAAGTTACCTCGTCGACACCCGGCTCAACCTGTCTTCCGAGGTCGTAGATGCGCTCTCCATTAACAAAAACTCTGCCAGCCTGTACAAATTCTTCACATTTTCTTCTTGAAGCGACACCTGCGGCCGCCATGAATTTACAAATTCTCATTGTTCTCCGTTTCCTTTTTCGGACTTTTTATATGCCTAAAAAGTCCCTTATAACCTTATCAAAATTATATCCGTAGTCGTTTAACAAAACGCTGTCTGCGGTATAAATTCCTCTTTTTGCGAGTAGTTCGCCGTCGAGAGTGTATTCGGTGTATCCGACGAGTTCTCCTGCCGTCACAGGTGCGGTGACACTCTGTTCAAGCTGTACGCTTTCACTTAATATATTAACCTCATTTTGCGACAAAGGCAAGTTAATTTCGGCAAAAGTTGTGGTATTTACAAAAGAATTTACTCCGTCTTGCACGGGGATATCTGCGTAGCTGTCTCCGGGGTTTGCTACATTTACCATGCTGTAGCTGGAAAAGCCCATGTCAAACAATGACATGCAGTCGTTAAACATGTCCGAGTCGTTTAAAACTACGGCAACAAGTTGCATTCCGTCTTGATATGCAGAGGCGGCGAGACATTTACCCGCGTTGCTCGTGTAACCCGTCTTAATTCCGTTTCCTCCGTCATATTCGTATAGAATTTTATTTTTATTTGTTAGGTAGTGGTCGGAGGAATCCTCGTCAGCTGGGATATGCTTGGACTGTGTGGAGACAATTTCTGCAAATATCGGGTTAGCTAGTGCGTATGAGCTGATAAGAGCGAGGTCATACGCCGTTGTGTAGTGTTGTTCGTCATGAAGTCCGTTTGGAGTAACAAAGTTTGTGTTGGTTGCTCCCATGCTAATTGCTCTTTCGTTCATCAGCTCGGCAAAATTTTCAACGCTTCCTGCGATGTGAATAGCAATGGTTACTGCTGCGTCGTTTCCCGAACTTATCATAAGTCCGTAAACGAGGTCGATAAGCGGAAGCTTTTCTCCTGCTGTTAAATACATTGAAGAACCTTCGACGCCGGCACCCTGTTCGGGAACGGTAA
>CAYJIQ010000171.1:0-1321 GCA_964370275.1 uncultured Christensenellaceae bacterium | reverse complement strand
GCAGGTCATAATTTTAGTCGTGCTCGCCATGGGAAGCTTGCTATGAGGATTTTTTTCGGATAAAACTCGCATTGAAGTTGCTTCCATTAGAACATGAGCAGTCGCCCCCGTTTGAACATCCTGCGCATGAACAACGGGCGGAAGCATAAATGCAACCACCCATAAAAAAAATATACAGAGCTTTCCTATTCGTTTTTTAATCGTCATCAGCTTCACCTTCGGGCTGTTCGGCCTGTACGCAACAACAGCCAAAGACACTTCTCATCTCTGAGATTATCTGCGGGGCGTTGTCTATTATTTTTTCAATTGCGCATTTAGGATTTGAAGACATAAGCTTTACGTTTGAACCATCCGAGATGAGAAAAGCTACAGGGCTTATTGTGATTCCCGAAGCACAGCCCCCTGCAAATGGTCGGGCACTAACCTCGGTTTTAAGTTTATCGTTATACTCCGCACCACCTGTGACGAAACCGAAACTAACCTTTGAAACTGGAATGATAGTCGAACCGTTAGGGCTTACAAACGCATCTCCCACAATGGTGTTTACATCTACCATCTCTTTAAGTTCTTTCATAGTCGTTTGCAACAAATTTTCTATAGGATGCATGTTTCCTACCTCTTTTCTTAATGTATTCAAAAATAATATGAGCAGGTTTAACGTAAATTATGCAGGAAAATTCAAATTTGTCATTTCCGCTAAACTCGGGGAACACCGAAAACTTCACCTTTTTAAAATTTTCGTAAAAGGCAGCGGCTAAAGTGTTTAAAATAATATACAAATACCCGGTACACATTGCCGTGTTTGCAGCATCGGGAGTTTCAAGTTTTATGTCAATTGACTTGAATTTAACACACTTAAGGACTACAAATATGATGTTAGACGAGCTTTTTGTGCTTTTGTTTTGGGAGTGCTTTTGCTTGTCGCGCAAAATTTTCAGCTTAATTCTCTTGTCTAACCCGGCAAAACGTATGTGTAAATAAATGCCCGGATTTTCAAAGCAAACTTGTATATTTGCGTGAAAAAAAAGAAACTTGGCAACAGCAAATATCTGCTTATTTACAGCGAAAATGGCGCTGACATTGCAAAATAATATACAACATAGAATAACTACAATCGGTGCAATAATTATTAACCACATGGCGACCCCTCCTGTTACATTATTGCCAAATATTGAAAAATATTAACAATTATGAACATAAAAGTTACGATTGTTCACAAAAGCTTCATAGTAATCAAAAAACAAAGGAAATAAGGGAAAAAATGTAAAATAATTGCCAATTGTCTAAATTATTGCTATGGAAATTTGCAAAAAGATATGTA
>CAYJIQ010000170.1:0-4882 GCA_964370275.1 uncultured Christensenellaceae bacterium | reverse complement strand
GCTGGATTATATCGCCCTCTTTATACTCGTCTATTAGATTTTGCTTGCTTACAGTTTTTTGATGCAGTCCGCTACCAAAGGATAAAATATCTTTTATTACATATTTTTCTGCATCCAGCAACAGCTTTAATTCACTATATCTGTTTACAGTGGGAATCACATCATTTGAATTTTTATACATTTCACACAGATAGCCCTTGCCTCCTCCATCCAAGCCGACAAGGTTTACCGTTTTTATGTCTTTCTCCGTTAACCTATTAATCAATTTTTGATTAATAATATGATACTCAGCCGTATCAGCTTCGCTGTGCACCCAGGTGTTCCGCCTGATGATCACATCGTATTTCTCGTCCAATGCCTCGTCGTAATCCACTTTTGCAAGATGTGCGATATGCCCGTCCTTCTCGAAGATATCTCTAACCATCGTATCATCTTTAAGTGCATTTCCCTCCATGTTTGACAGTATCAATATTTTGTATTTGTTCTTCACCAAATTTCTCCTCGCATCGCAGCTTGATGCACACCGACAATGCATCATCATTTTTTATTCTACTCGTTGTTTTATCAATGTGCAACCTATTTCTTGCTCCCAAATATTTCGCGCGGGTATCTCTAAATAAAAAAAATTTTCATCTTCGGCTATGTTGACACAAATTGTCGAGTATTGTATAATTAACCTCAACAAAATATCTACGTTGTGGCCGCAAGGTTATTTTATAGCCTTCGGTAATAAGGGAAGTGTAAACCACACGGTAACCGCCGCTGTATGCGTGAATGTTCTTGCTTGTTGATGAAAATCAGTCACTGGGAAACTGGGAAGGCAAAGCCTGAACTTGAATTTTTAATTCATTAGCGCGAGTCAGAAGACCTGCAATGTGTTTAGCATGACTTATTGTTGTGCAACTGCGAAAAACGGCTGTAGTTAAACGAGCTGTTTTTTTTATTATATAATTACGGTAATTTACGAAAAAGGGAGGGTAGTGTGTTGCACAAGTATATTTTAAAGCGTTTTGGTGCACTTGCGATAATTTTATTCGGATTATCTGCACTTACGTTTGTGCTTACGGCTGTTTTACCCTCCGATCCGGTAACCCAACTTATTGCATCGATGGGGCAAAGCAGTGACCCTGAATTAATAGCGAGTCTGTCTGCCGAATACGGACTTGATAAACCGGTGTTTGAACAATATGTAGATTGGATAAGCGGTGTCGCGGTGGGCGATTTCGGAGAATCGGTAAGTTACGGACAGCCGGTTAGCGAAGTTCTCTTAAGAAAACTGCCCAACACGATTTTGCTTGCATTTTCAAGCTTTATCCTCATGATTGTAATTGCTCTGCCCTTGGGAGTGCTCTCCGCTGTGTATCACAACAAAAGAGCCGATAATATCATAAAGTTTTTGTCCTTTGTCGGCATAGCGCTGCCTTCGTTTTGGGTGGGATTGCTCCTCATAGACTTTTTCGCCGTGGATTTGCACCTGTTGCCCGTGGGCGGTTCGGACAGTTTTTTACATCTGATAATGCCATGTGTAACGTTGGCAATTGGAATGGCTTCGGTATATATCAGGCGCATTAGGGTTGCGATGCTCGAACAGATGAACGAACTGTACATAACGGGCGCGCTATCAAGAGGCGTGAAGTATAATAAAATCATCGTTAAACACGTCCTGCCAAACTCATTGTTGTCCATCGTCACCATGCTCGGCATGTCCCTTGGAGACTTGCTCGGGGGTACAATGATTGTGGAAGCGGTTTTCGGTTGGAACGGAATAGGCAAAACTGCGGTGGATGCGATAACGGCAAGGGATTACGGACTAATACAGGGATATGTGCTGTGGATGGGTGTTATATACGTTGTCATCAATTTGGTTGTGGATATTTCATATACCTACCTTGACCCCCGAATCAGGCTAAAGCGAAAAGAGGCGAAAGATGTTTAAGACGGGTAAGTTTAAAAAAAGAGCACTTTTTGTTTATCTGGCGATCGCCGTAATATTTATTCTTCTTGCGGTGTTTGCAGGATCGTTTGCACCGTATGACCCGCTAGAGACGGACTATTCACAAATGTTGCAACCTCCGAGTTCCGATCATTTATTCGGAACAGATCAGCTGGGAAGGGACATTTTTTCACGCATACTTTACGGAGGAAGAACTTCCCTGCTCATAGCGTTTTTGGTGACGTTTATCGTGGCAACCATAGGGATTTTGTTGGGTACGATAGCCGGTTTTAGAGGAGGTATCATCGACAGCATTATCATGAGGGTTTGCGATGTGTTAATGGCTTTCCCGGGGATGATATTTGTGCTTGTGGTGGCAAGCGTACTGGGTGTGGGCACAATTAACCTTATCATTGCGATGACTGCGATAGGCTGGACACACTATGCTCGTGTAAGCAGGTCGCTTGTACTTTCAATAAGAACATCTGAATATATCGAGCAGGCAAAACTCGGCGGCGCTACGCAAAAGAAGATTGTATTCAAATATATTTTGCCCAACGTCATACCTTCCCTGCTTGTGCTTATCACACACGATATAGGAAGTAAATTACTCATGATTTCGGGACTTTCGTTGTTGGGACTTGGATCGCAACCGCCCACACCCGAATGGGGCTTTATGTTAAGCGAGGGGCGGGATTATTGGAGCAGTGCACCCTGGATGCTTGTCTTCCCTGGCTTGGTAGTGTTTATTAATGTGGTGGTCTTTAATCTCTTGGGGGACAGTCTGAGGGATATTATGGATCCGCACCATCTTAATGATAATAAATACAAAAGGAGAACAAAACATGTACTCAAAAAAGGCGTTTAAGCCGATATCTGTTTTATTGGTAATCGCTATACTGGCTATGATAATTGCGGGGTGCGCACCCGTCGCTCAAAGCGAAGAATCACAAGAACCCGCCGAGGAGCAGGCTTCAGTAGCACCCGTTTCACAAACATCTGCCAACAAACACCTTAACATCGCACTCCACACCTATATTGAGGGCATGGACCCCGCAGAAAAATGGTGCGGTTGGAACTTGACACGTACGGGTGTTGGAGAAACGCTTGTGACCGTCGATGAAAATACAGACATTGTTGGGCAGCTTGCCGACGAATGGGAACAGGTAGACGAAGTTACATATCGTTTTCATATCAGACAGGGAGTTAAGTTCAGCAATGGAAATGACATGACACCCGAAATTGTTAAAGCTTCCATCGAAAGGACTATTGCAACCAACGCCAGAGGTGAGAGTTTAAAGGTTAAGAGCATTGAAGCGGACGGTGAATATGTTGTGTTTACCACGACCGAGCCGTTCAGTGCATTTGTTGCAAACCTTACAGAACCCATGTGTACAATTGTTGATACCACGGCTGATATGAGCAATTATGCATCAAAACCCATTTGCACAGGTCCATATTATGTTACAGAATACGTTTCTGAGGAGAAAATCGAGCTCGCCGCAAACGAACACTATTGGGGCACAAAACCTCAAGTTCAAACTATAACGGCACTTAATATCGGCGCTGAAGCGAGAGCGGATGCAATTTTAGCAGGAGACATTGACATAGCTCAAGCGCCTGCCCCCACAACACTTTCAAAACTCGAAGAAAATGACATGGGAATTGTTCTTGAGAAGGTAACGGGAACTCGTGAAGAAGACGTAATCTTGAACATGAAAGAAGGTCATATATTGCAGGATGTTTATTTAAGAAAGGCTCTCTCCTACGCAGTAAACAGAGATGCAATTGCTATGATTTCAAGCATGGGATATGCTGCACCGCTGGGAACTCCCTTTCCCGAATCGGCCGGATACGGTTATGACGAAGTGACTCCCCAAACTTATGATGAAAGCATGGCAAAACAGATGCTTGCAGACGGCGGTTACACAGACACGGACGGTGACGGATTTGTAGAAAAAAACGGTGTGCCGGTTGTGCTTACACTTACCGCATCAAGCGGAACGGCAACGGCCTCAACTGCAATTGCAGAGGCACTTCAAGATATGTGGAAGAGCGTGGGAATTAACGTCGAAATTGAATTGGTTGAAAGCGTTATGGACAAAAGAGAAGCGGGAGATTTTGACATGATGACCTCCGGCTGGCAAACACTTAACGCCGGCGACGGTCAAAAATATTTGAATGCACGTTATTATACAGACGAAACAGACAATTTCGGAAAATACAGCAGCGAGATGTTTGACGAAGCATTACGCGAGCTGGACACAGCATTTGATCCTCAAGAAAGGGTAGATGCTTTTGTTGTCGCTCAACAGATACTCGTAGATGATGTTGCGAACATTTGGTTGTATGCGGGAGATAACGTCACAGCAATCAACAGCACAAAGGTTGATAATATAACAGCATTCCCCATAGACTACTACTTTGTCACCAGCCAATGGACGATTCCAGGCTAATGGAAATTTTGCAGGTGAAAAACTGCTCTATTAGCTACGGCGATACGCCACCCACCGTATGCGATGTGTCATTTAACGTAAACGAAGGCGAGATAATAAGCATCGTCGGGGAAAGCGGAAGCGGAAAAACGACTATGCTTAGGGCAATAGCCGGAATGCTTCCAACCCAGAGCAACGTCTTAAATGGCCAAATTCGCTTTGCCAATACAGAAATGCTTACGGCAAATCAGGACGAGTTGCAGGCACTGCGAGGGCAGTCCATTGCGATGATATTCCAGGATCCGGGGTTATCCCTGAATCCCATAAAACGAATAGAGTCGCAGTATATTGAGTCTATTCGTGCACACCGCAAAAAAATGCCCAAGAAAGAATGTATAGAACATGCAGAGGAAATGCTTCGGGAAATGCAACTTGTCGATGTGCAGAGGGTTCTCAAATCATATCCTTGCGAGCTTAGCGGCGGAATGAAACAGCGGGTATGCCTTGCGATGGC
>CAYJIQ010000169.1:3579-4905 GCA_964370275.1 uncultured Christensenellaceae bacterium | reverse complement strand
GCCCAGCTTAATGAAGCCCAAAAGTTGCTCGACGACTTAAAAGTGCACGTAAGTGCGAGAACTCTTCTTAGGGACTTGAGCGTGGCGCAAAGACAGCTTATCGAGATAATAAAGGCGATTTCTATCAACGCGAAAGTTATAATAATGGATGAGCCGACCTCTGCTATCACTGAGCACGAGGTGGATATTTTGTTCTCTCACATTGAGGCGCTAAAAAAACAGAATGTAGCAATAATATATATTTCTCACAAAATGGACGAAATATTTAAGGTTTGCGATAAAATAACGGTTCTTCGTGACGGTAAATATATCGGAACGGACACGTGTGAAAATCTAAACGAAGACAAGCTGATAAGCATGATGGTAGGCAGGGAGATTAAGGATGTATTTCCCAAAATCCCCGCGGAAATCGGCGAAGTTATACTCGAGGCCAAGGATATAAAGATGGGAAGAGCCGTCAAAGGCGTTAGTTTCAACCTTAGAAAAGGGGAAATTTTGGGTATAGGCGGGCTTGTGGGTGCAGGCAGAAGCGAGCTTGTTCAGAGCATATTCGGTGTAGATAAAATGGACGGGGGCGAGGTCAAGATAAATGGGAAAGTGGTAAAAAAAGCTACTCCCAAATCAATGATAAAGAACGGACTTGCGCTGGTCACCGAGGATAGGAAGGGCTCAGGGCTCAACCTTAGCGGAAGTGTTATGGACAACACTGTTATTGTAGCAATAGATAAAATAACAAAGCACGGCCTTGTAAACAAGGAAAGATTTAAACGCGAGACGGACGACTACATCGAAAAACTGAAAATTAAAACGCCCGATAGGGACAAGATAGTCGAAGGGTTATCGGGTGGTAATCAGCAAAAAATAGTAATCGCAAAGTGGTTGCTCAATGAGCCTGAGATAATAATTCTCGACGAGCCTACCAGAGGTATTGATGTCGGTGCAAAGCGCGACATATATCTCCTAATAGGAGAATTGGTTAAGAATGGAAAGTCTGTTATTATGATTTCATCTGAAATTCCCGAACTGATGGGGGTTTGCGACAGAATAATCGTTATGGCAGAAGGTCGCCTTACAGGAGAGCTTCAAAGAGAGAATTTCAGTCAGGAAGGAATACTTAATCTTGCATCCTCGTTCGAGGTTTAAATTAAGAAAGTGATGGTGAAAGAAGATGAACAGCAGTAAACGTTTTAACAGACAATGGTTTTTAAAGGAATTTGGTATAGTAATTATATTTGTGGCGCTTGTCGTAGTGCTTGCTCTAATATCACCGGGGTTTGGAAATCCTAAGAACCTTGTCAATATTTTAAAGCAGACATCAATAAACGG
>CAYJIQ010000169.1:3251-3569 GCA_964370275.1 uncultured Christensenellaceae bacterium | reverse complement strand
ATATTATCCCTTGGCATGATGTTTGTAATAATCTCGGGCGGTTTTGACTTATCGATTGGCTCTGTAGTTGGTGTTACAGGCGTGCTTGCGGGGTTGCTTGGCCAGGGGCAAGTTCCGCTGATCGTGCCGATAATTGTATGCGTGGCGGCGGGCGCTGCTTGCGGATTGATTAACGGAATTGGTATCGCTCACGGTAAACTACCACCCTTTATCATGACACTGGGTATGATGACGGGACTTAGAGGGTTGGCGCTTGTTATTTCAGACGGACAACCTATCACGGGTATCTCTGACGAATATGTTGACGTTGCGAGTGGA
>CAYJIQ010000169.1:2979-3241 GCA_964370275.1 uncultured Christensenellaceae bacterium | reverse complement strand
CTACTTAATAATTGCCGTTGCAATTTGTGCATTTATTCTTTCAAAGACTGTGTATGGAAGAAGAGTTTATGCGTGTGGCGGAAACTTACAAGCTGCTAGAGTTTCGGGTATTAAGGTTACAAACATACAGATTTCCGTTTACATGATTTGCGGAATTATGGCAGGTATTGCAGGATATTTGCTTACTTCAAGAACAACAGTCGGAGCACCTACGGCAGGAAACGGCTATGAAATGGATGCTATCACAGCTTGTGTTGTCGGT
>CAYJIQ010000169.1:0-2969 GCA_964370275.1 uncultured Christensenellaceae bacterium | reverse complement strand
GCGTTGGAAAATGGTACGGGGTTGTTATCGGTGCACTTTTAATATCCGTAATTGCAAACGGACTTGACATTATGGGCGTTTCTTCGGACTATCAACAGATAATAAAGGGTGCAATCATAGTGGCGGCGGTTCTTGTGGACGTAAAGAGCAAGTCTAAAAAGGCATAGTAAAAGCTCACAGCTTTTAACTAATATTTCCAGGAGGAAGAAAAATGAAAAAGAAACTACTAATCACTTCTTTGATAAGCATCATGCTTATCGTAACACTGCTCGCAGGTTGTGCGCCTGCAACAGAGTCGGCATCGCCCGCACCTGAGTCAGAAGCACCTGCAACAGAATCAGAAGCTCCGGCAACGGAATCAGAAGCACCTGCTGAGGGTGAAAAACTTAGAGTGGCTATGTGCATGAGCCACCAGACAAATGACTTTGTAAGAACAATTACAGAGGGTGCTATCGCTAAGGGCGAAGAACTTGGAATCGAAGTAGTTGTCTTTGATGGCAACAATGACTCTGCAACACAGATTACACAGATTGAATCGGCTGTTGACCAGGGATACAACGGAATCATGTTTGAGCCAATCAACGTTGATGCTGTTACACAGGTTGTTCAGTATGCAAACGAAAACAACGTACCAATCATCAACATCGTCGGCGCTATGACGGATTGGGAACAGTACGTTGCAGGTTACAGCGGCGGTGACAACGTTACTGCAGGTCAGCTCGAAATGGAAAAAGTTGCCGAGCTAATCGGCGGCGAAGGAAACATCGCGATCATCAATGGACCTATGGGTTCAGATCCGCAGATCCAAAGACGCGCAGGTTATGATCTCGTTCTTGCTGAATATCCTAACATCGAAGTCGTATTTGAAGATGACGCAGGTTGGGCAACAGACGCTGCACTTACTATCACAGAAAACTGGCTACAGTCGGGAACAGAGCTCAAAGCTATCGTTTGCCAAAATGACGGTATGGCTGTTGGAGCAGGTAAAGCTGTACAGGACGCAGGTGTTGAAGGTATCATCGTAACAGGTGTTGACGCAACTGCTGACGGAATCGACGCTATCAAGAGCGGAATGATAACAGGTACAGTTTCACAAGACCCCGCTGCACAGGGTGCAAACGGAACAGAGATGCTCTACAAGGTCATCATGGGCGAAACCGTTGAAAACAACGATATTCGCACAGAGAACATCTGGATTGATGCTTCAAACGTAGAATAAAACTAATATAATGGGCTATCCTGACAAAGGATAGCCCATTTTTGATACCGACTAAAGAGCGTCAATAAAACCCGTAAAAGCAATGAATCCCTCTAAAAATAGGGGGATTCATTGCTTCTTTTGTTGCATAGCTTGCATTTTTCGCTCACTAGTTGTGGGAAAGTTCCCCGAGATGAAAAAGCTTGCTCCTAGGCTTGAGTTTCCTGCTAAGCCCAAAATGGCTGCATTTTTTACGTCCTTTCATCCGGCGTAAACGGGGCTAAGTACTCCTGCACACTTATATCATTAGTGAACTTTTTCTTTTAAGATAGCCTACTATACTTGATACGCTGTATTTCGGTGCTACCCGCAGTAAAATGTGTACGTGGTCTCTGCACAGCGTTGTTTCAAGTGTTTCTATCTCTTTTGTGTCGCTAGTACGGCTGGCAAACCCGTATTTATTCTAACATCGGGAGGCAGCGGACTTAAAGCTAAAGCTATTTGATTCCCCCGGCAGAGCTGGTTTTTTTCACGCTAAAGCAACAATCAGAAGAGGGCATGATATCAAATCATGCCCTCTTCCTGGTAATAGTCTGGATTTCGCTAATTAGCGGGAGTTATCATTATTCTCATGTCACCCTGGGCTATTAAATTCCCGTAATGTCACGTATGTACTTTCTTGCCATAACCGCATAATCGTATGGGTTGTAGATGTATGGGTTTTGTTCTGCTTCGACTACGAGCCAACCTTTGTAATCATTTTCGCCAAGTATTTTGATTACCGATTCAAAGTCTACACAACCGGTTTCGTCGCCGGGGACAGTGAACACTCCTTCAAGAACAGAGTTTAAGAAGCTCAGCTTCTTGTCGTGGCACCTCTTTAGTGCGTCAGGGCGAACATTTTTGAGGTGAACGTGCTTAATTCTTGCAACATGCTTTTTGAGAACGGACAGGTAGTCATCGCCCGAGAAAGCAAGGTGGCCGGTGTCAAACAGCAGGCTTAGATATTTGGGATCTGTAGCGGCCATTAGCTTGTCGATTTCCTCTTCCGTCTGAACCGTTGTGGTCATGTGGTGGTGGAAAACGATTTCCATATCGTGATCTTTTGCTATCTTGCCAAGTTTGTTTAGACCGTCTCCGAGCTCTTTGAAACCCTTGTCGTCTAGAACCGGTTTGTCTACAAAGTATGTGCTAGCACGGTGTTGGATGCTATAGCTTTGGTCAGATACATTAATAATGTTTGTGCCTGTCTTTTTGAGGAAGTGCATATGGTTGATGAAGTCGCGCTCTACCATCCAGTAGGGCTGCTCATTTAGATATGAGCTGAACCACTGTGTGATTACGCTGATTCCTCTTCTTTCGCATTCAGCTTTTATCTCCTCGGGGTTTTTGGGGAAAAGGCATCCGACCTCTGTACCCTCGTATCCCGTAAGTGCAATTTCACTGATAACGTGAAGGAAAGTAGCCTCTTTGCCGTACTCCGGCATGTCGTCTTCGACCCACGCTATCGGAGCTATACCAAGCTTTATGTTTTCTCTTTTTAACATTTATACGCTCTCCTTAATTACAGTTTAATAAGTTCGCCCGTCTCAAACGCCTTTGTAGCAGCAAGAGCAACAATTGTCGTTCTTGTACCGTCTTTTGCGCCGCAGAGCGGTGTTGTGTCATTTTGGATGCAGTCAAAGAATGCTTTCTTTTCGTTTAGGAAGGCATCGTTGAAACGAACGGGCCAAGACATTTCGCATTCAACCTTTACTCCGTCTGTGCCGAA